>JAAUTF010000284.1 GCA_012031775.1 Candidatus Altimarinota bacterium
CGACAAGCGCCTGGCGATCGGCGATCGGCAAAGAAAGTGGATCGTAGGCCATATTGTAGATCTCGCTCTGCGGCCGCACATAATCTTCAACATTGCGGTGGCAGCCGAGACACCAACCCATCCACAGCGCCTGCTCCTTCGCCGCCAGCTGTTGCAAATCGATGCGCCCGTGGCAGCTGCTGCAGCCGATACCACTGCTGATATGAATGCTATGGTTAAAATAGACGAAGTCTGGCACATCATAGATCTTCTGCCAGACCACCGGCTCGCCCGTGACGTAGCTCTCACGCACCGGCTCAAGCAGCGGGCTGTTCGTCCACACCTGCGAGTGACACGACATACAGGTATCCGTGGAAGGGTAACCTGCATATGCCGCCTTCTCGACGGTGGCGTGACAGTAGCGGCAGTCGATTTTCAGCTCATCGACGTGATGTTTATGGCTGAAGGGCACTGGCTGCTCTTTGGCGATACCGACATCGGTGTACCAGGGTGAAAGATAGACGCCGACTGCCGCCAGCACAACACCGGCGAGCAGCAGTGCGATCGACACGATACTAATTTTATAGAGCGCATTTGCGTTCGGCTTAAAAATCTGTGCTGACATCTATTGGCCTCCCGCCGACTCCAGGCTCTGCTGCTGTTCAGGCGTTAGATCGTCGAAGTTGCCGTTCTGGCTGAGCTGCAAAGATCGCATATAAGCCACGATCGCCCAGCGATCGGCAGGCTCGACACGTGCGCCATAGCTGTACATACGCCCAACGCCGTTGGTGATAACATCGTAAAGATAGCCGACCTGAATGCTGCGCAGACGATCGGTATGGAAGCTCGGCACCACGATCGGCCCGCGCTGCGCAATAATGCCGTTGCCGTCGCCAACGAGGCCGTGGCAAGGCATACAATAGCTGTTGTAACGCACCTGACCGACCTGTACCAAATCCATGGTCAACTCGATAGGAAGTTCGCTCACCAGTTCGCCAGCAGCATCGACGCCAGTGAGAAAAGCCGGATCGGCTTCGTAATTACCGAGGGCAACCGTGTTCGGCACGGGCGGGCGATTGGCGCGGCCATCCTCGAAGAACTCGCTCGGGTCGTTCGGCTGGTATTTCGGCTGCGAGTACATATCGGTGTGGCAGGCCACCAGAAGCAAGCACAGCGCCACCCAACTGTACCGACTAAAGCGGGTGAAAACGTGTTGCATGCGGGCTCGATCCATAATCACTACCTGTTCTAGTACGCTGAAGCGTACGTTCGCCTGCGGCGCATACCTGGCTGTGGCGAGCTAAAGCCCGCTTCAAACCTCCACCGCGCTGAAGGTCGGTGCGGGCAAAGCGCCCACCGCCTGGCTCAGCCCTCTGCGCCCTGATGTGCGTCATCCTCGGTCGCCAGCGCCAGGTTCGGGTTGCGCAGCCGTGCCAGATAACTCGTGCGCGGCTTGGTGTTAAGGATCTCCAGCAACACATAGTTCTGCGGCTGGGCCTTAAGACGCGACACGGCGCTGTCCGCCTTCGCTGTATCGCCAAAGACAATCGCCTGTGTTGGGCAGACCTGCTGACAGGCGGTGATAACCTCGCCATCGGCGATCTCACGATTCTCGCGCTTAGCGGTGATGCGCGCCGCGCTGATGCGCTGCACACAGTAGGAGCACTTCTCCATCACACCGCGGTTGCGCACCGTCACGTCCGGGTTATTCAAAAGCTGGATCTGCGGCGTCTCCAGATCGGTATACTGAAAGAAATTGAAGCGGCGCACTTTATACGGACAGTTGTTCGAGCAATACTTGGTGCCAACACAGCGGTTGTACACCATGTTGTTAATACCCTCGTCGTCGTGAACGGTGGCGGCCACCGGGCAGACGAGCTCGCAGGGGGCCTGCTCACAATGCATACAGGTGAGCGGCTGCACATAGGTTTGCGGGTTGTCGACATTGCCACGGAAGTAGCGGTCGATCCGGATCCAGTGCATCTCGCGCCCACGCGCAACCTCGGCCTTGCCGACGATCGGATGTTGTTTTCGGCCTGACAGGCGACCGTACAGGCGTTGCAGCCTATACAGGCCGTCAGGTCGATCGTCATACCCCAGGCATTTTTGGGGTAGACGAACTCTTCGTTGAAGAAGGATTGATATTCTGGCTTGCCGACGTTGCCGTACTCCTCGGTATAAACTTCTTCGGCAATAGCTTTCGGGTTCTCGCGAAAGTCCTCGATGTTACCAGCGCGCACGATATCGCGGCCTTCGAGGGAGTGGTGTGTCTGGGTGCTGACCAAGCGGTACGTGCCGTCGGTGGCAATAGCTTCAAGCCCGCCGCCGAAATAGGGCGCATCGCTGGTGCGCAGCACATAGGCGTTGAAGCCGGTGCCCTCGCCAACTCGCCCGGTGCGCGTGCGACCATAGCCCAGGTTCAGCGTCACCGTGCCCTCGGCATGGCCAGGCGTAACCCAGACCGGCACCGTCAGCGATCCGCCACGATAGCGCAGCTCAACCAGCCGACCATTGACGCGATCGAGCTCCTCAAGATCTTCATCGGTAAGAGCTTCGGTGTCGAAGTCGAGGTTAAACAGCGTGATCGCGGTGCGCGGACTGATCAGCGCGGCATTATCCCAGGTGAGCTTCGTCACCGGCTTGGGCAGCTCCTGGAGCCAGCCATTATTGGCAAAGCGCCCGTCGTAGATCGTCGGATCGGCGCGGAAGATCAGCTCCAAACCAGCGGCAGGCGCTACGGGTGCCTGGCTCAAAAAGGCCGTGCTCAGCGTGAGCTGACGCGCGGGCAGTGTTGTATCGGCGACGATACCATCGACCAACGACTGGCTAAAGAAGCTATCGAAAGCCCCCTCTTCGAGCGCGGTGGCGTTCTGCCAATAAGCGCGGAGGGCATCGTAGTCGGTGGCGGGCGGGCCAAGCAAAAGCGAGAGCAGCTCAAGCGGCGAGCGATCCTGCACATAGAGCGGCTCGATCAGCGGCTGCACAATGCTCACCGTGCCGTCGAACGCGCGCACATCGCCCCAGGACTCGAACGGGTGCGTCATCGGGAGGAACCAGTTAGCGAGCACCGCCGTTTCGTCGACATAGGTATTAAGCGACACGCTCAACTTGGCCTGTTGCAGCGCCTCGGCAAAACGCAGGTCGGCGGGCGCGGTGTAAACCGGGTTAGCGCCGATCATCACCAGCACCTCAACACTGCCCGCGCGCAGCTCGCTCGCCAGTTGGGCCAACTCGGCAATCTGATCGCTCGGCGCGGCGACTACAGAGTCGCTCAGCTCGATGGTGCGCCCAATGTTACCAAGCGCATCGTTGATGGCGTGGCCAAGCGCGTGGACAAAAGGTGGCTGGCTCTCGCCGACGATCACCAGGCTGCCGCCGACATTGTCCTGCAAATCGGCAATTAGCGCGTCAAGGAAAGCCTGATCGGGCACAGCTGCTGGAGCCTCAGTAGCAACACCAACCTGCGCCGCAATATAACGCGCGACGGCCTCGATCTCGGCACCTTTGACCGGCAATCGGTTATCGGCGACGATGCCGGTATTGCTAAGCACCGGCTCGAGCGCATAGAGCCGATTCATCGCCGTTTGATCATCGGCGACGCGGCGCGCATTAATAAAATCGCGCGCATAGCGTACACGGCCCGGGCCATCGCTGAGAAAATCGGCGTCGAGTGCCACAATCACCCGCGCGTTCTCGAAGCGGTAGCGCGGCTCGGCATATGCGCCGAAGGCCAGGCGTGCGCCGTTCAGCGTGTTCGACGTACCGACCGGGCTATACTGGATCCAGCGCGCCGCCGGATAGGCCGCCAGAATTTGCGCCAACTGATCAGCCATGGTTGGCGACGTCACCGTCTCGGTGAGAATACGCAAGCCCTGACCCTGGAGCGCGCGCTGCACCTGCACAACTTCGTTGAACTCGACGATAAAATTATCCCAGGTATCAACATTGCCGCCGTTCAACGGTGCCTCAGGGCGATCTGGATCGTAGAGGTTGAGCAAGTCGGCCTGCTCATAAATACTAGTCGCCCCGAGGCTGGCCGGGTGGCGCGGATTGCCCTCCACCTTGGTTGGGCGGCCCTCGTTGCTCTTCACCACTACGCCGAGGCCGTAACCGTCGAGGCTGAGCGCAGTTGCGTAGAAGTTAGGAATGCCAGGCCGTTGCTCAAGTGGCGCGCGTGCGTAGGGCGCAACATATCCCTGCGGCGGCCTGAGGCAGCCGGTAAGGCCGCCTAGCGCCAGTGAAGCACCCATCAACTTCAGAAATGTGCGACGTGACACCGGATCGACCAATTCCGAAGCGCGCGCGGGAACTCTCGGTCGAGCCATTCACGAAATTCAGCGGTATCGGCCAGCTGATCCAGGCTGCGCCAGTACTCCTGGCCGCGACTCTTGTTCAGTTTTGTGCGTAAATCGGCAGAAAGGGCGGGACCGTTGACTTGAGAGGTTATCTTGCTCATTCACAATGACCAGACTAGACCAGACCGGGTAGATCGGGCTGGTTATGGATTCGGGCACGGCAACCGCCAACCGAACCAGAGCGCCAGGGGCAAGGCTTGCCAGAACACAGGTGTTCTAACAGCGCATAGTTTGCAAAGTGTTTACTTGTGAATTGATGCACTAATGTACTGACGCAATTATAACAGACAACCGGGGGCATTGTGTGTATAAGCATCATACCGATTAGTTGTTAAATCGCTCTATGGGAGGAATGTAAGGCAGAATGTGGGAAAAGCTTCCTGATGAAGCCGGGAAGTAGTAATGATATACGAAAGCGGTTTTTGGCCTCTCTACGGCGAGAAACGCCCGCTATAATGCTCCCGAAGCGACGGCCTAATAATAGCACAAGGCCGCGCGCTCTGGCAAGCGCGCGACCTTGTGATCCTGGTTACATTGCCTACAGCGAAAGAAAAAGTGGTCTCCAGTCGGCAATGCCGTCGCCACCGACGACCTTTTGCCTACAGTATTGGGCGCGCCGCCGCTTCCATCAACTGCTGGATGCGCCCAACCATAGTGGCGGGGTTGGGGTGAATGCCTTCAAGGAGCAAAGCGTCGTCGTAGAGCTGTTCGGCGCAGGCGGCGACAATCGGATCGGCGGCATTGCTGGCAGCGCGTGCCGCTAACTGGGCGATCAAAGCACTGCCGCGGTTCAACTCCAGGATGCGCGGGGCCATGGTGCTATCACGGCCTAGCAGTTGCTGTAGCCGCTGCATCTCGCGCTGCGAGCCGCCCTCACCGGCCACCAGGCGCGCCGGGTTATCGCGCAGCAAAGCGGAAGCGCGCACCTCGGCGACGCGCTCGCCCAACACCGCCTGGAAGCTTGTGCAGAGCGCCGCAAAATCTTCGTCGCTCACCATACTCGCCACCGCTGCCGCCTCGCCCGGCAGGTTCAGATCGGCCTCGTCGACGGCGCGCAACTTGTGGCCCTCGTAGTCGCGCAGGCCGCTGAGCATAAAACTGTCGATCAGGTCGGGCAAGAACAATACTTCGATGTTACGCACCTTGAAAGCATCGAGGTGCGGGCTATTTTGCGCCGCTTCAAGGCTGCCGGCCAGCAGATAGTAAATCTCGTTCTGGCCCTCAAGCATGCGCTCTTTATACGTCGCCAGCGCTATTAATTCGTCGCCGCTGCGGCTGCTGTGGAAGCGCAGCAACTTCAGCAGGTCGTTACGATGCTCGTAATCGGCGGCAACACCTTCCTTCAAGAACACGCCAAACTCGCGCCAGAACTCGGCATATTTGGCTGCGTCCTTCTCAGCCAGTTCGTTCAGTTCACGATTCAGACGGCTATTGAGCGTCTTGCGGATGCGCTGTAGCACAGGCGCATCGTTCTTGGCACCGCCCTCGCGCTGCACCGACTCGCGTGAAACGTTCAGCGGCAAATCTTCGCTGTCGACGATGCCCTCGATAAAACGAAAGTGATTGGGCAGCAGGTCTTTGGCATCTTCGCTGATCAGCACCTTACGCGAGTAGAGCTTGATCTTGCCCTCAACGCGGCGCTCGATCAGGCCGCGCTCGCGGTGGCCGGGAATAAAAAGAATGCTATGCAGATCGACCGGCGCATCGGTGGAGAGATGCACCTGAAAAAGCGGCGGATCCATGTCGAAGGTGAGCTGCTGATAGAGCGATTTATACTGTTCAGCATCGACTTCGCGCGGGGCACGCCGCCAGAGCGCTGTGCGTTGGTTAAGCTGGCGCTCGCCGCTGTAGATCGGGTAGGAAACAAAATCCGAGTGGCGCTTGATGATCTGCTCCAGCCGCCAGTCTTGCGCGTACTCGGCAGCGTCTTCCTTCAAATGTACGGTGATCGTCGTGCCGCGTTCGGCGTGCTCGGCGGGGCCGACACGAAACTCCGCGCCGCCCTCGGCCTCCCACGTCGCCGCCTCGGCATCTGGTTGGGCCGAGCGTGAAACAACCGTGACTTTGTCGGCGACCATAAAAACCGAGTAAAAGCCGACGCCGAACTGGCCGATAATCTCGCTGGCGCTGGCCTTGTTGGCCTCGCCGGCCTGCCGCACAAAGGCGCGTGCGCTAGACTGCGCGATCGTGCCGAGATTCTCGATCAACTCCGCGCGCGTCATACCGATACCGCTGTCGCTGATCGTGATCGTACGCGCCTCGCTATCGGCCTTGACGTGTATGGCCAATTCGGCCTCAGCATCAAGCAGATTGGGATTGGCGATCAACTCGAACTGCACGCGGTTCAACGCGTCGGATGCGTTGGAAATCAGCTCACGCAGAAAGACCTCGCGGTCGGTGTAGAGCGAGTGCGCCAGGATCTGCAACACCTGCTGCACCTCGGCACGGAAGGTCAGCGAGCTTGTTTCACCACTGGTCTGGGTCTCATCGGCAGTTGTCATTCCTTTTGTCCCCCGACAATGATTTTGACACTTTTCTACAATAGCACAGGATATCGGCGTAGAGGGCGCAGTATGCTGTGCCCTCTACGGGTATGATACGGACATTTATGCGCCTTGTGCGCAAATTTTATATTAGAAAACCAAATCGTAGGTGTGGATTGGGCAAGCTCAGCTTGCCCAATCCACACCTGCTGATGTTCTTAGCGACGACGCACGAGCGGCAGGTAGAGCCGCTGATTGCCGCCGATGCCAACCTCGGTACGGTCGGCCCCGAAGTTTTGCGCCGTTGTGGCAACCAGCGCAAAGGGCTGCGCGCCGAAACTCGCGCTCACACTGCTCGCCCGCACGACCACGGTGTAGGTGCCGGGTGCCGGGTTCTCTAAGCGGATGGTCTCGACGTTGTTGCGCGTATCGGCGCTGGTACCGCCGTTGCCAAACTTGGTGCCGCCGGGGCCTTGCAAGCTGAGGTCAAGATTATTCACCAGCGCCTGGGCGGCGGTAGGTTGGGCGGGTGGGTCAGTCCACACCAGGGTAATATAGAGGCCATTGCCACTCGGCGGTGTACCACCACCCCCACCGCCACCACCGCTGATCTCGAAGCTAGCCGAGGCGCGCCTGGCCCCTGGATCGCCTCTAGCGTATAGCTGCCAGGGGGAATAGTGCTGGCGGTATTGAGCGTTACGACAAAGGCCCGGCTGCGTCGGCGTTGA
>JAAUTF010000285.1 GCA_012031775.1 Candidatus Altimarinota bacterium
GAGCGGCTCGACGCTGCGGCTCAACGAATTGTAAATATGAATTGTCATAACCCTTATCCCAGATGCGAGCAGTAGAGTTTCGGTTTGCCGTGGTGTATTGGCGTAGCCGCCAATACACCACGGCAAACGCTAACCATAGCTTCCGAATGCAGTATTATATGCCCTCGCCCAACGTATACTCCTGATCGCGCCCGTTGCGCCGATCGCCCTCGAACTCGTCGAGCACCGCCCAGAGGCTAGCAGGCCAGGGGTCGAGCGCGTGATGCTGCGACTGATGGTGGTCGGCGATATCTTCCAACTCGCCGAGACGCTGCTCAAGGTCGCGCACCTTGTCGCGCAGGCTACGCAGCATTTCGCCTTCAGGGTCGGGAAGCTCCTCGACACGACGTGTGCGCCCAGTGGCTGGATCGCGCGTAGCGACGATCCGCGCTGGCACGCCGACTGCGGTAGAGTGGGGCTGCACACTCCTTCACCACCACCGCGCCGCCGCCAACTCGCGCACCCTCACCGATCGTAATCGCGCCGAGCACAATCGCGCCCACACCGATCACTGCGTTGTCTTCGAGCGTCGGATGGCGCTTGCCCTTCTGCTTGCCGGTGCCGCCAAGCGTCACGCCCTGGTAGAGCATCACCCAGTCGCCGATTTCAGCCGTCTCACCGATCACCACGCCCATACCGTGATCGATAAAAAAGCCGCGCCCGATGCGCGCACCAGGGTGGATCTCAATTCCAGTAAAAAAGCGCCCAAGCTGTGATACCAGGCGCGGAATAAAGGGGATTTTGCGTCGCCAGAGGGCGTGGGCAAGCCGATGGAGGAGCACCGCGTGTAGGCCGGGGTAGAGCACAACCTCGGCGATATTACGCGCCGCCGGATCGTTTCGGATAATCGCGCGCACATCGTCGCGGAATATGCGCAGGGCAGAGCTGATAGACATATGATACCTCTCGCTTGGGTTTTGCCATCCGACAACAAGCCGATCATGCCAAAAGGGGTGCCCATCATAGCGATAGCACCCCTAAAGACAAGTGCAGCCCACAGAACGAGAGGCTTTGGAAAAGGTGATAGATGAATAGCTGAAGGATCGCTCTCAACAGTGACCATAGCAACAAAGATAGAAGCGCCTAAAAACGCAATGGCGCTTCTGATTTCTGATTTCTGACTTCTGGCTTCTGCGTTAATTCGCAGTTGCCGCAGGTGCAGGGCTGCTCTCACTCTTGCTGTCCTTCGCGGGGCTCGAATTGCTTTCGCTTTTCTTTTCAGGGCTCGAGCTGCTCTCAGTTGGGCTGTCTTTGGCGGCAGTTTCGCTATTTGTGCTAGCGGTCTCGCTGCTACTACTATTCGTGGCACTAGTGCTGCTCGAACCGCGACTGTCGTTCACGTACCAGCCCGACCCCTTGAAGACAATACCGGCCGGCTGGAATACGCGGCGCACCTTTCCTTCCTCGCCGCAACGACAGACCTTGAGCGGCTCATCTTTGAAGCTCTGGAACTGCTCAAACTGTTTGCCGCAAGCATCGCACGCGTACACATAAGTCGGCATAACGCTCGTATCCTCCTCAGTTGGCTACCAATAGTACTTGTATCTGGCTAGTATTGGCCAGTGCTCTCTTTCTATTCTAACGCAAGGCGCTATACGACGCAATTAGACGAGTGTTAGAAAACGTCAGCGGTGGAAAGCATGGCTTTCCACCGCCGACGTTGTAGATGTGTCTCGGAGCTACTCGACTGTGAGCACTTCGATGCCAGCGAGGCGCGCGCGGTCGCCGGTGGGCGTGATTTGCACATTGAGCACGCCATCGCTCACGCGCACCACGAACTCGCGCACCACCGCAACCCGAATGCCGCCCGCCGCCGCCGCCGTGTTGAAGTTCTCCAACTCCGCTACGCCGCCTTCCAGGTTCGCCGTCAGCCGCCGGAGACCGGAGTTGTGCTGCACGATCTCCGCGAAGTGCAGCCGCACCAGGTACTCGCCCGCCCCCGCCACCGGAATGGCGTAGCTAAAGCCCACCGAGGTCTCGCGCTGCTTGCGGTACAGCTCGTCGTCGAGCGTGTTGGCGATGTCGATGCCGCTGCTGTCGGTCGCCACGATGCCGCCGCTCACGAACTGGTCAGCGCTCCAGTCTCCACTTGCAGTCGTGATCGCCGGCCGCCCGCGTTGATGCGCGCGATCGTGGCCCCTTGCACCGGCGGGCTGGTCGGCAGCGCCGTATTGGTCGCCGTCGCCGTCTCGGTCGGAGCGGTCGTATTGGTCGCTGTCGCCGTCTCGGTCGGAATGGCCGTGTTCGTCGCCGTTTCGGTCGGAGTGGCCGTATTCGTCGCCGTCGCATTCGGGTCGGGCGTGTTTGTCGGCGACGGCGTCTCGGTCGGGGCCGCCGTATTGGTCGCAGTCGGCGTATTGCTTGGCGTCGGGGTCACCGCCGGGCCGGCCGGGATGATCTCGATCGCGCTGATCTTGGCATTCTCTTTCCGCGTGATAAAGGCGATCGTCACCTTGCCATCGTTCACGCTTGTGGTGAACTCTTCGACCTTCGCCTTGTTGATGCCGCCCGCCGCCACGAAGACATCGAAGTTAGCGAGCACCGTCGTGCCCTCCAACGCCACATCGAAGAGCCGTAGGCCAGCGCCGTTTTTGTTCAGCTCGGCGAAGTAGAGCCGCACGGTGTAATTACCGTTGCTTACCGGCACATCGAAGGTGAAGGCTGTCTGTCCCACCGCGATACCGCTCGACTGCCCGCCCGTCCACTCGCTAGTGAAGAGCGCGTTATTGGTATTCGGCGGCAGATTCGTGGTGGTATCGCCCGACTCGCTGTAGGGGCCACCACCGGTGACGATGCCGACGTTGTTCAGCTTACAGTTGGCCGTGGTGCTACACAGCGACCAGACCACACCGTTCACGGTTTGCTGGCTGCCGCCCGTGTTGATACGGATCGGGTTACCGCCCGCAGTAACCACGCTGGCCTGGTTCGACGGCGTCGACTCGTTGCCGTCGAGATCCACCGCCGTCACCTGGTAGAAGACCTGGCTGTTGGCGGGTGCGCTCGCATCGCTGTAGCTCGACGCGCTGATCGGCGCGCTATTCAGCTTGGTGAACGGCCCGGCGGCGCTGCCGCGCGGTAGACGTTGTAACCGCCCAGGTCGATCTCGTTGTTATCGACCCAGTCGAGCGCCACACTGGCACCCTGCGTGGCCGCCGTCAGCGCGCTCGGCGCTGCCGGGGCTGTAGTGTCCGGCGGCGGGCAGGCACCTTCGCAAAGCACCTCAATCGCGGCGATCGACGGGTAATCGGCCACCGCGCGCAGCACGATCGTCAGGCTGCCATCGTGTACGGCGATGTCGCTCAGCGGCAGCACCACCGCTGTGTTAATTCCACCCGCAGCGGCGAAGATGTCGAAGTTCTTGCGCAGCACCACGCCTTCGACTTCGATGTCGAAGAGCCGCTTGCCCGCCGTGTTATTGCCACTAAAGCGCTCGGCGAAGTGCAGCCGCAGATCGGCCTGCTTCACCTTGCCCATCGGCAGGTTGTAAGTCAGCACACGCTGGCTCAACGCAACGTTGCCGACGTTGCCGCGATAGGTCTGGTAGAGCGTATCGTCATCGGTATTGGCGATCGTCAACGGCTGCGTGCTCGCGCCCTCATTCACCGCCGTAGCCGGGCTGAAGAGGCCGCTATCCGGTTTCCATGCCTGGCCAATGGTGTCGGTGTAGATACCACTACCGGCTACATCCAGACGGTAGAGCGCATCGCGCAGCTGCGGTTGCACCGTCGGGTCGCCCACACTGATAGCGAAGCGATCGAAGGTCGCCGTCAGCGGTGTTGCCGCATTCTTATGGCTGGTCATCACACCAGCCCGCGCGTACTGGTCGAAGAAGCGCCCGCGCTGGCTAGCGCTCAGCGTCACACTATTCAGCAGCACGATGCTGCCGCCGTCTACCCGGTACGCGCCGCGCACCGTGCCCGCCGCCGGGTCGCCGATCAGCAGCAGCTCCAGGCTAGCGATATTACCGCCGTTCGGCAGCGCCACCTCGCCGCCCAGGTTAGCCGTCGCGCCGTTGAACTCGCGCGCCAGCTGGAGTACCGGCGCACCCGTACCGCTATTCGGGCGACCAACCACCAACTTCACGAGGTGGTTCTGCTCGGAGCCGAAGAAGATCCCGGCCTGCTGCTGGTCGTCGTTCAGCGCGGTGAACGGCCCCACCAGCGTGCTGCGCACCGCGAAAGTTGCGCCGCTCGCATCGAAAGGCAGCTGCAACGCGTTCTGCTGTGTGTTGTCCGTGCCGCCGTTAAAACCAGTGCTCGAGACGAGCGTTAGCGTTCCCGCACCGGTGTTCAGATCGATGTTCACCGGGCGATAGCTGTTCGAGCCGTAAGCGATATCGCTCTTGTTCTGCTGCACCAGGCTAAAGCCGCTGCCTTCGCCGTCCTTATCGTTCAGCGTAGCGGCGTAGGGCCGGTCGAACTCCAGTGTTGCCGCTGCCGAGCCGGGCAGCGCGGCCTGCGCCGCCACATCGGCCTGCGCAACTTCGGGCTTGATATTACTAACCAGATAGACGTTGTCGTTGAAGTCGTAGTTGATGCCCGAGTAGTCCATTCCAAACAGATAGGTGTGCGGAATGATCGCACCATTGCGCTCGCGCGCCGGCCAGATACGAATGTGATGGCCACAGGGCACCACCGGTACAGGCGACTTCGGCCCACAGCTCCCCGGGGGGTTGCCGTCCGGCGTCCAGGTGTTCAGCATCCAATCCGTCCACTCAGGGTCGATCTTGAAGCCAAAGGTTGGCGCGCTCGGCGTGAAACTGCCGCTAGCGGGCAGCGTCGTCGAGCCGTTGCGGCGCGGCAGCACCGTCTGGCCATCAGCACCCAGGTGGGTCACGATCGACGTCGTGGCGCTGCTGCCCTTGGCGTGCCAGAAAATTGTCGCTGTGTTGCCCTGCGTATGGTAGGCCGCCAGCTGGCGCACCGTCACCGGCTTGCTCGCATCGGCGCGCTGCCAGTACGGCGAGAGCACCTCATCGCCGATCGGCGAAACATAACCCTGGTTGTTGATCTGCTGGCTCGGCCCGAGCACCGCAGTGCCGTAGCCAAAGAGCCTGGCGATCTCGACGATATCCGGCTCCTGATTGCCCTCCGACACGCTCTGCCAGAAGCCCGCCAGCGCCACCGTCGTCGTCGGCTCGTCGGCATCGTCCGACTCGATCGTCAGCGAGCCGTTGTAGAGTCCGCCGCTGCTGCCGACGCTCTGCGCCACAAACTGCACGCGCACATCCGTCGCGGCACCCGCCGCGATCGAGCGCGGCAGAGTCACCGTCGGCGAAATGATCCAGGGCTGGCCGTTGCCGATCGCCAGGCTCGAGATGTACAGCGTCTCGCTGCCAGTGTTCTTGATACGTAGCGTAGCCGCGTCGTGGACACCGTTCGGTGCTTCGACATTCGGCGTTTGGATACGGCTGAAGACCATCCAGTCGTTAAAGGGCACGCCGTCGAGATTCTCCAACGTGATCTCGGCCTTGCTCGGCGGCGGTGTGACGATGTTGAAGCTGAGTGTCGGCGAGGTGCTCACCAGCCCCGCGCCGTTGACCGCACGACCAACCACGCTGTAGCTGCCCGCTGTCGTCAGCTGAATAGTGCCGGTATAAGGCTGGAAGGCCGCGCCATTCAGGCTGTAGCTCACGCTCGCCAGGCCAGACTCGGCATCAGTCGCGTTGATGCTTACCGTCACCTTGTTCTTGTACGTGCCCGGCGTAGTCTGAATACCGGCATGCCGCTACACTCACCACCGGAGCCGTCGTGTCTGGCGTCGCCGTGCCGACAGCGCTGATGTCGACATAGTTGATCTTGGTCTGTGTGCCGCCGATCTGGTCGATCGTCAGACGGCCATCGCTCACCACCACGGTGATGGTGGCCGCGCGGTGCAAGTCCTCCGTCGTCGGCACGAAGTTGTTGATCAGCGTCGTGCCCTCGACATTGATGCGATGCACGCTGTCGACAAACGACGGGTCGCCAACACCGACCGTCACTTCGTAGCTGCCGTTAGGCAGCGCGTATTCCCAGGCCCCGTTCACGAAGCTTGAGTTTGCGCCTGGCCCCATAATGATCAGCGTGTCGAGACGCTGATCGCTATTCAGGTTGCGCTCGCGCGTCTGCGCCGCCAGACTCAGCGGGTTGTTTGTGCCAGGTGTCACCCAGCCGAAGCCACGCGCTGCATCGAAGCCCAGACCGCTATCCTTGGTGTAGCCCGTCGGCACGGTTGCGCTATCGGGCTGGAAGTTGATCTTCGCTGTCACATTGCTGCCGGAAGAAGCCGGGCGCACGTTGCGCAGCACGAAGACATAATCCTGGTAGTCGCCGTTCGCCGCGTCTTCGAAGCCAATAAGGTAGGCATTCGGGACAAGCGCGCCGCTGCGATCCTTCAACGGGTAGGCGCGCACGGCGTGCCTGGTCGGGCCGGTGTTCAAACCGTCCTGCGTATAAGTCACCCGGTTGAAGGTGTTGCTATCGACGTAGAAGCCGAAGCTCGCTGCACCGGGGTCGAAGCTGGTCAGGCCGCCCGGCACGATTGCCGGGTTCAAGGTCTGGAACTGGCCGTTGGCGATCTGGGCCAACTCGCTGAGCTGCGGGTTGCCGCTGTTCAGCGTGTAGTAGCCGTAGGGCAGCACTTCGTTCGGCGAGAAGCGCGCCACCGGCGTCACCGAGACTGGGCCGCTGCCTGCCTTCTGGAAGAGCGGCACCAGCACCTCGTCGCCAATTGGGTCGGCACCGGTGCCGATGATCAGGCCCGTGCCGCCGACGTTCACCGGGTAGCCCAGTGTATTGACCACGTCTTGGAAGGGCGGCTCGTTGTTGCCCTCCAGGCCGCGTAGCGCCAGGCCAAAGAGACCCAGGTTGAGCGTGCCCTCGTCGGCATCGTTGCTCGTCACCGTCAGCTGCGCGCTCAGCGAGCCGAGCTGGCTGGAGCCTGGGTTGAAGCGCACATCCAAGGACAGGCGCTGGCCACTGGTCAGACTAACCGGTGTCGTCGGCGGGTTGAGCAAGGTGAAGGACGCAGCGTTCGCGCCGCCGAGCTGCACACTGTTAATTTCAAGCGTACCCGAGCCCAAATTGTTGATCGTGATCGTCTGGCTCGCGCTCTGCGTGCCGCGCACCGTGCTGAAAACCAACTCCGGTGTTGCCGTGATCTCGGGGCCACCGGCGATGATCGGCGTGACATTGCGCACGATCACCACGATGTCCTGGTAGTCGAAGCCGCTCGTCGTCTCTTCCGTCGCGACGATATAGGCGTTTGGCACCACAGTGCCCGCGCTGTTCTTCAAGGGGTAGACGCGCACGTGATGCGGAATGGCATTGGCAAACGTGTTGAGCGCATCTTCGCTGTAGATGTTGCGTGCGCCGAAGAAGGGCCAGTTCGAGTAGAAGCCGAAGCTGCCCGCGCCCGGGTCGAAGCTGCTAAAGCCGCTCACCGGCACGTTCAGCGTCTGGCCGTTGCTCGTTGGGTTGTTCGAAACGCTGAACAGCGGCTGCGTGCTCAGCG
>JAAUTF010000286.1 GCA_012031775.1 Candidatus Altimarinota bacterium
GGCGCGAGCCGTGCAGCGGCAGCGGCAGCGCAGCGCGCAGGGCCTCCAATCTGGGCGCCTGCTCGGCAGCGATCAACAGCAACACTGGCTGTGAGGCGCTGGGCGGAGCGGCAGGGGTGCAAGGCCAGGGCAGGCGAACATGGAAGGTGCTGCCGCGTTCCGGCTCACTTTCAACAGCAAGGTGCCCGGCGTGGAGTGTAACCAGGCGGCGGGCGATTGTCAGCCCGAGACCGATCCCGTCGGTGCGTGGCCCGCGCTGCTCGCCGCGGGTGAAGGGCTCGAAGATCTGCTGCTGAAGCTCGGCTGAAACACCGATGCCAGTGTCCGCCACCCAGATATGCAAGCTGTCTGCGGCGGCCTCGGCTCCAAGGGTAATCTGGCCGCTCGGCGTATAGCGCTGGGCGTTTTGCAGCAAATTGAAGATAATCTGCCGCAGCCTGATGGGATCGGCGTCCACCGCCGGCATCTGAGCGGGCAGGTCGAGGGCCCAGCGCAGGCCGGGCTGTGAGGGGCGCTGCCAGCCACGCTCTGGAACAGATCGCGCAGGAACGGAACCGGATCCAGCCGCACTGGAAATAGGTCAAGCTCGCCGATGTCGGCGCGGGACAGGTCGAGCAGATCGTTGATCAGCTGGATCAGGTGCTCGCCGCTCTGGTAGATATGGCGAATATCGTGGAGTGCCTCGGCGGGCAGGGTGGAGGCGGCACCGCCAGGCGGAAGCAGCAGCCCCTCGCTGTAGCCCAGGATCACATTCAGCGGTGTACGCAGCTCGTGGCTCACATTGGCGAGCAGCCGCGTCTTCAGCTGGTTGGCCTGCTCGGCAACCGCACGAGCGTGTAGTGCAGCCTCGTACAGTTCGGCGTTTTGCATCGCCACCCCAAGTTGGTCGGCCAGGGACTGGAGGCCGGCAAGCTCCTGCCGCGAAAGCTGTATCGGCTGGTCGTGCTGCATGTCCAGCAAACCCAGGATCGTCTCGCCCACCCGGATCGGCACGACAACGCGCGAACGGATCATGGGCGCACAGGGCTCGCCGTCGGAATGGCGCAGATCGGGGATGAACACCGCGTGGTTATCGCGCAACGCCGTGGCCAGGGCTCCACTTGGGACGATCTGTTGAGGCAGATCCGACGGCCCTGGCAGATCGCGCAACAGCAGCCGCGTCGTTGGGTGCCACAGCAGCAGCTGCACCGAGTGGGAGCGGTAATTGGTGCGGATCAGGTTTGCGATCAGGTGGGAAAGCTCGCGCCGATTCATGAGGCCGCCCACGCGCCAATTGATCGCCAGGCTGATCTCAAGCTGGGCCATGCGCCGCTGCTCCTGTTCGCGATTCACGCCCACCAGGCGGCTCGGCAGCTCGGCCAACGCGATCAGCTTGCGCACCGCAACCTCGGCCACATTCTGGGCCGTCACTAGGCGGGGCAGGTAGCCAAACGGCACGGGCAGCGGCTCGCCACGCGCAAGCAGACAGGCGTAATCAACCGCCTGCCGACCGAACTCTGCCGCCGGCGTTTCAACCGTCGCCGTCATTGTCCCGGCCGCGATAGCAGCCAGGGCTAACGGATCACCGTTGATGCCTACCACAGGAGTTGTCGCCTGGGTAAGACCTCTGGCATAAGCGAGATCGCGCACCAGCATGGCCAGCGAGTCCGAGAGCCCGAGGATCGCGTCGATCGGTGCGGCGAGCCGCTCCAGCGCCGCGACGATCTGCGGTTGGGCAAGCTGCGGCGACCACAAACAGGGGATGTGGCTGACGGTGAGCGAGGGGTAGTTGCACGCCACATGCTGAATCGCGGCGAGACGGCTGCGCCCTCCTTCACCTGCATCGTACAAACCACCGACGACCAGCACATGCCCCGACCCGCCGATCTGTGCGGACAGGAAGGTCATCGCCGTAAGTGCGCTTTCGTACAGGCCCGTCGGCGTAACAAGCTGTGGTGCGCGTGTGTCACTTTCACTCAGGTGAACCAGCGGAATACCAGCGGCGAGCAGCTCGTCGACAAGCGGCTCTGCGATATAGACCGCGATTAGCGCGTCGAGCTGCTGGTGGCGCATATCAACGACCACGTGGGCGGTCGGCTCGTCAAACAACATCGGGTCGGCATCAAGCCAAACCAGAGCGACACCCACTTGCTCCGCGCGCTGATACACCGCCTCACGGACCTGTACCCAGAACGGATCGCGCGGCTCAATATGCGCACCGATGCGGAGGGCCAAGGATGTCGCTGTCATGGCAAACTACCTCTTGTCGGCTACGGTGCTGCTTGATGAGCCGGCCGGCAGATCTGGAAGCGCTCGGAAACTGCGCCGCTAAGCGCCCTCGGGCTGCGGCGCGGTCAAGAACCAACAAGCTGCGCTTGAGGTGGTAGGCTGCCGAGAAACCCCCTTGCCCTGCGCCGACGACGATCTCGGTCTTCAACACCGTGCGGCCAATGAGTGTCAGCACTCCCGCTACGCCTGCGGGCAGCCGTGAGCCCTGCGCTGGTGCGCTCGCGGATCAGATCGCGCTCAAACTCGGCAAGCGCGGCAAACAGATGAAACATCAGCGTGCCACTCGGCGTGGTGGTATCGATGTGTTCCTGGAAACTCCGAAAGTCCCCCTTGCACTTGGCCAGGGTGTGCAGGGTTTCCATCAGATGTGCCAATGATCGCCCCAAGCGATCAAGCTTCCAGACAACCAAGACATCGTCGGCGCGACAGGCTTCAAGAGCCGCCACCAATCCCACCCGCTCCGTCTTGGCACCGCTGACGGTATCCGTGAACACGCGCGCACAACCCGCAGCGCAGAGCGCGTCCTGCTGCAGATCGAGTCGCTGTTCATGCGTCGATACCCGTGCGTAGCCAATCACCATCGGTACGTGTTTTTGTGCTGGTCATGCCTTCCGTTTGTATAGCACGAAACCCATCCCCCTGTCTACCATCGTGGTACCTTGATTTGGTGGATGGGTTTTCTGCGATGATTACTTGACGTTGGCAACAGCAACGCGGTAGGATTTTGGCACGGTGGGCAGGTACCACAGAAACGGACGTTTGTTTGCACCCGTGCTATCGTACCCCCGATGCTCTGATCCCCAGATGCCGCTGTGGAGATTGCTCGTGAGCTCAGCATTCACGCCCGGCTGGCCGAGCGACGGGCGATGCGCAATGTAAGGCGAGGTCACCTACTTCCTTTGGCTCACCCCGTCTGTCAATAACTTGACGACGTTCGCCAAACTGAAACCATACAAGATCTACAGTTCGCCCCCCTGCCCACATGGGCGAACCTACTAATCGAACAGATCGGGTAAGCCGGTGATCGCCGCCTGTTTCCACTCACGCAACACGGTCGGTGCTACCCCATACTCCGCCGAGAGTTGGTTGAGCGTCTTGGTTTCCCTGAGCAACTCCAGCACAAGCTGGGCTTTGAAACTTGCGGTGTACACCTTTTTCATATTTCTATTGTACGGAAGCTCGCCAAGGAGCAGCAGGGCACCCCCGAACAGGCGCGACGACGGAAGCCAGTTGCCCGTATTCACGAGCGGATCGGCTTCCGTCGCCGCAACTTCGCGTACCAGGAGGCCCGCAAGCTGATTGACCGCGTTGGGGTGATCGCCGTCGAAGACCTGCGCATCACGAACATGCTCAAAAACCACGGTCTTGCGAAGGCGATTGCTGACGCGGCGTGGAATCAATTTGTACTGACCCTGACGAGCAAAGCGGAAGAGGCTGGCCATCAGATGGTACCTGTTGACCCGCGCAACATCAGCAAGCGCTGTTCGCGTTGCGGGCAGTTGGTTGAGAAGGCGTTGAGCGTTCGCGTGCATCAGTGTCCCGGATGTGGCCTCGTCGTGGATCGTGACGAGAATGCCGCCGTGAACATTTTGGCTGTAGGGCTGTACAGCTGGGGCGTGCCCCGAGAAGCCCACGGCGTTAGCCGTGAGAGCAGTCACCGTCCCATATGGATCTGCGACCGGCTGGGTTCGACGAGGTCTGCCATCGACGATGAGGCCGTGCGGGGCCATGTCCAGGCGGCGCGCAGGATGAAGGCCAGGAGCAGCACCTCGAGTCCGATGGAGAGGCCGTAGAAGTAGGCCCAATCCCAGGACTCTCCGGCCGCGTTGTATATCGTGAAGGGGATGTAGAGCGTTGCTACAACGAGGTTGATGGTGCGGTTGACACGGGCGGGCAGCGTCATGGAGAGCATCACCATCAGGATCGGGATCGCTAGGAGCGTGAGCGCCATGCCGACAAAGGTTGGGCCGATGTCGAACCCGTGGATGCTGCCGGCCAGGATCTCGTTGATGACGCCGGGCTTGTACAGGCCGAGGTAGTCGACGTAGAGGTAGAGAAATATGAAGCTTGTCCATGCTGCTGCGAGCTTCGCCTGAACCGGGAGCTGCCGGTTCTCTAGGGCGGTGAGTTCTGCTGTCTGGGTTCTCATTTTAGTCCTTGTCTTGAATAATATAGGAACGTGTTGTGAAGGATCTTGCATGGAATTGCGGTCGCCATGCTGTCCTCGGGAGTTAAACTCCAGCTCTTTCGCTTCAACGAGCGCCACCATAGAGCGCCGTCAGCCTTGCCCACGGATGAGCCGTAGGCCGATGGCAACGAGCCAGACGAGCCACAAAAAGTAGCCCAGAACCCCGACGAATATCAGTGGCGACCCACCCGCGATGGCGAGGTTTGCGGGCCCCGGCCACGATGGACAAGGCTGCCGCCCACCACGCCGAGCAGCCGCTGCCACGGCCGCGTCAAACCGCTGGCGTGGGTGGCCAACGCCGCACCGATGAAGGTCGCCCCGAGCGCGGGCAGCGCGAGCGGCAAGATCGCGGCATGGAGCTGCCACATCAGCGCGAAGGCAGGGTTCGGCTCGGCCAGGTTGCTTGCGGCGAGCACAACCGCGATCTGCGTGGCAATGAAGAGGGCGAATAACGTCGAGCACGCCGCTCCGGCTGTCACCGCAAGCTGCGACCAGTCCGCGCCTGCGCCGCCACGGCGCTGCACAAGCCCGTGCAGCGCCGTGACGAACAACAGGAGCAGCACCATGTTCACAGTCTCCAGACCCGAAATGATGGCAAAGGCACCCCGGTTCTCGGCGTGGTAGGTGAACACCACACCAATAGGATCGCTGTAGCTAGGCGCATTACTAGCCCCAAACACCGCGTTCTGAACGAACACCGACGCGGCGTAGGCGACCGCGACGCCGCCGACGATTTGCGTCTTGGACACCCAGTTCCCTGCGGCCACTGCTGGTGTCGCTGCCTCGCTCATGCGAGTTCCTTCGATCGCTGGCCTGGTGTCTGTGCTCACCTGCGCCACTTTCCGTACATCGTTCATTATGTATCTCCTTCTCGTAGAGGGCGGTTCGGTTTCGGCTACGCGCCTGGTAGGTCGCCTCCATCTGCCGCTACCCCGTCCAGTCCTCTCAGCTCGCTTGAGCTCAGTGCGAGCAACGTCAGGCCGAGATCGCGCACTTTGCGTAGCAGCCCGCGCAAGGCTGCTTGATCGGCCACCGGGCCGGTAATGAGCGTTGCGCCGGTGGCATCCTGGGTGATCGTCATCCCGTCGAACCAGGCGCGCCAGTCCGCGCTTAGCTGGCCCTTCACCTTGATCTGGGAGACAGCCGACTGGCCACGGGTTGCTCTGCGCGACAGGTTCCCGCATGGTGCGGGGCCAGCATCCGATGATGCTCAACGCTCCATCGCAGCCCACGCGCTTGAACATCTCCACGATAGCACCCGACGATAAGCATGGCGTACCACTGCGGTGGTATTTGAGGGGGTATAGTATGCAAAACGCGCTATGGCTGGGTGCAAAGAGCCACCGCGCGATGCACGGTGGCTGTAGCTTGCGGCGCGACAGATCGTTCACGCGTGTCGAGCAGGTTGTAGCAAGAGGCCAGGCGCGTTACGAGCGCTCCAGGAAGCCGAGATCCCGGCCTCTGGCAACGGCCTGAGTACGGCTCGTAACCCCAAGCTTGCTGTAGATGTTGCGTGTGTGTACCTTGACCGTCTGGGGCGAGAGATGCAGCCGTGCGGCAAGCTCCTGGTTGCTGAGTCCCTCGGCGATCAGGCGCAGCACCTCGCGCTCACGTGCGGTGAGCGGCTCCGCCGCAGGGTGGAGGGCGAGGGATGCGGGATGCGCTGTCAGCTGGGTCGCGAAGGCTGCCTGTAAGCGTTGAATGTACGGCTGCATCCCTCCGCCCGCATCCCTCTCCCGTTCCAGCAGCCGTGCCAGTGGTGCGCCCTCGTCTGCAAACAGCCGGACGTACCCCTCCGGCTCGGCTAGAGCCAGCGCATGTTGCAGCGGGATGCGTGCCTGCCCACTATCGTCCAGCGCCTCGTAGGCGAGGCTCTGGAGCAGCAGCGCCTCGATCTGGCTACCGATTCTGCCGCCAGCTTCCGCCGCCGCAAGCAGTCGCGTGAGGAGATCGAGCACGTCGTGCTGTTGGCCGTTAGGCCGGCGCGAAGCGCTATCGCTGGTGACGTGCTCGCGGCGATAGCGGGCGATAATGCTGCGCGTCAGCTTCGCTAACAGCACACGCGCGAGGGTCATATGCTCAAACTCACGCCCATAGCTCAGGCGTCCGTGGCAGTGACGCCGCACGCCGCAACCCATGCCGTTGCGGCGAGGAGATTGCCCTGCCGTATGTACACCCGTGCCTTGAGCGCCGCAACAGGGGCGCAGGTTGGGGACGGGGTTGGGGGAGATAGCGCCGCTCGGCCGCATCCAGCAGATCAAGGGCGGTCTCCCAGTTGCCGGACGACTCTTCGATCCGGGCCTGGGCCAGACGCCAGCGAAAGGGCCAGTCGATCAAGGCGGCCTGCTCGCCCTGCTCTTTACTGGCACGCAGGTGCAACGTGGTGGCCTGAGCATCGCCCTGCTCATGGGCAATCACGGCCAGGCCCAGGTGCAGATGTGGGGCCGCCATCCTGAGGGCCTCGTCATCAGCTGGTACCAGGTTGAGGAACTGCCGGTAGAGGCGGGCCGCCTCGCGCAACTGGCCCTGAGCAAGCCGAATCTCCGCCAGATAGAAGCCACTGGCCAGGGCAAAAGCAAGGTTGCCAGTCTCGCGCGTGTGCTCGACCCATGCGGCGAAGGCGCTGTAAGCTGCCTCAAGGGCGCCGGTAGCCCAATGGCTCACCCCCGCCAGCACAGTCGCCTGGGCGTGCAGCAGCGGCTCCGTCTCAGCGCTAAGCTCCCGCGTGGTGGCGGCATACTGCTGGGCCGCGACGAAATCGCCGCGGCTCTGGGCCAGGTAGGCGCGGGCAGCGGCGATCCGCGCCGGCAAGCTGGGCAGCAACTCGCTGGCGACCACCACTATCGACGCCATTTCGTCGTGCGACGCAGACTCCGTGCTGTGCGCAGCGGACAACCAGCGCTCGGCGTGGCGCAGCCAGGCCTCGCTAGCCTCGGTCTGGCCGGTATCCATCAGCGCCCAGGCGTACTGGGTACACAGCACCGGCCTGACGCGCAGCACCTCCTCCGAGAGCTGGCCCACCCAGCGGCACCATGCGAACGACTGAAAGCTGCTG
>JAAUTF010000287.1 GCA_012031775.1 Candidatus Altimarinota bacterium
GCGATCACCAGCGCCTGCTCGACACGCTTTTTGCACTGCGCGACCTCGGCAACAGCGTGCTGGTGGTTGAGCACGACGAGGAGACGATCCGCGCTGCCGACTGGCTGATCGATATTGGGCCGGGGGCCGGTGAACAAGGCGGCGAGCTGATCGCCAGCGGCACGCTCAATGATATTATCGCGGCACCGCGCTCTATTACCGGCCAGTATCTCGGCGGCCAACGGCGGATACCGGTGCCCACTCGTCGGCGGCCCGGCAACGGTCGCCAGATCGAGCTGCGTGGCTGCCGCGAGCATAACCTCAAAAACATTGATGTAGCCTTCCCGCTGGGAACATTGATCTGTGTCACCGGCGTGAGCGGTAGCGGCAAAAGCAGCCTGGTGCTCGACACGCTCTATCCGCGGCTGGCGCAGCAGCTCTACAACGCGCGCGAGCGCGCCGGTGCGCACGATGCCTTTGTTGGCGGCGAGCACCTCGAATAAAATTATTGCCATCGACCAGGCCCCGATCGGGCGCACGCCGCGATCTAATCCGGCCACCTATACCCGCGTCTTCGACCCGATCCGCACGCTGTTTGCGCAAACACCCGAGGCCAAAGCGCGTGGCTACGATGCCAGTCGCTTCTCGTTTAATGTGAAGGGAGGGCGCTGCGAGAATTGCCACGGCGAAGGCCTGATCCAGGTGGAGATGCAGTTTCTGCCCGATATTTATGTGCCCTGCGAGGTCTGCAATGGCGCGCGCTACAACCGCGAAACGCTCGAAGTGCGCTATCGCGGCAGGAATATCGCCGATGTGTTGGCGATGATGGTTGCCGAAGCGACGCAGTTCTTCGAGCGTGTGCCGTCCATCTACGAGAAGTTGCAAACGCTGATCGATGTTGGTCTGGGCTATCTGCGGCTTGGCCAGGCGGCGACCACGCTCAGCGGTGGCGAGGCGCAGCGTATCAAGCTCGCTGGTGAACTGGCGCGTCGCGCCACTGGGCGAACGTTGTATATTCTTGATGAGCCTACCACTGGCCTGCATTTTGCCGATGTCGAGCGCCTGCTCCACGTCTTGCAGCGCCTTGTCGACGCTGGCAATACTGTGCTGGTTATCGAGCACAATCTCGATGTTATTCGCAGTGCCGATTGGCTGATCGATATGGGGCCGGAAGGGGGGAGTGCCGGGGGAGGCGTGGTTGCCTGCGGTACACCTGAATATGTCGCAAGCGTAGCAGCATCATACACGGGCGCTATCTGGCGGGAAAACTGTAAAGTGTTTTCAGATAGTATACGCAGCCAGTGTAGTACTATGCAGCGCCGTACCTTTGTTTATGTGCGTTTAATTGACTTGTCAGAGCGCATCGTGTACAATTATTCTGTCTAAACATAAGATAAAACCCCTTACATTTCATGTAATCCGAATGTAATCTGAAGCGCTTGTAGACATGCTATCTACAGTCTATAGTAAAGTGTGGGTTAAAAAATCCGTCGTTGAGCATACCGCTTCATCGGCAGTGTTGCCACAGTAAACCGCGCCAGCGCCATTCCGACCCATGCCTTGTGGCAATGCAGCGGTATAAAGCAGGGCAACGGAGCGCAGGGTTACGTGGAAAGGGGTGCAACAATGAAACGCATTATCATCCGAGACCGAACTGA
Source organism: Candidatus Altimarinota bacterium (assembly GCA_012031775.1). GTDB lineage: Bacteria > Chloroflexota > Chloroflexia > Chloroflexales > Chloroflexaceae > JAAUTF01. The sequence goes on from JAAUTF010000287.1 coordinate 1,638, forward strand.
GATCTCCCCCTTTGGTGAGCCAGCACGTGAGCTGCGCGTGCTCAATAAGCCGCTGTGGCTGCTTCAGCGCGATCTGCTCAAGGGCTACTGCGACAGTGGCATAGAGATCGACGATTTTAGCGAGATCGATACTTTAGTCGGCACCAGCGATGAAGAGCTTTTCATCTACCGCGATAATCTGTATTTTAATGCCAACCTCGTCAGCACGTTTATAGCGCAGGCGCGCGCTTATGGCAAAGCGTGCCGCATTGCTTTTCGCGCCAGCACGGCCAATCAACGTGGCGATGGCTCGATCGAGCGCCACGCGATCCATTTGCAAGAGCATATTGTGCGCCAGGATGCTAGCGCATATGTTGAAAACGGGCGTCTGGAGCGCGGCGATATCTATGTGGGCGCGATGTACTACTTCCCTGCTGGGCCGCGCGCCACGCCACTGCCGCTGCTGATCGACACGCTGAGCGGCGAGATGGGTTACTATCGCATCCCCAGTTATATGGCCAATCGTGGCGAACTGGTCTACCAGATTCCGACGCGGGCCTTTCTTCGATCGAGAGCTGGGTTCATATTTTTATCGCCAACACGCCGATGGGCGTTTTCTCGTGGGCGCGCGAGCAAGATACGAAGATGCTCAGGGCACGCTTGCGTGATATTCGCCAGTGGACAGCCGAGGATTGGACGATTTTACCCGACAAGATCGCGCTTGTGCTGACGGCCATGCGCGAAAAGTTCTTCGGCGACGCCTGGCGTAATCACTTTTTTGCGTCCAGTAAGCTGGTCTCGGTAGGCAAGAACTGCTCGATCGACCCGAGCGCCGTCATTCATGGCCCCACCGTGATCGGTGATAATGTATACATCGGGCCAGGGGTGGTGATCGCGAACAGCTTGATCGGCAACAACGTAAATATCATGCAGGGCAGCCAGGTAATGCTCAGCGTGGTCAGCGATCGGTGCTTCCTGCCGTTTAACGCCGGCCTGTTTATGACCACCTTGATGGAAAACTCGATGGTTGCACAGAACTCCACCTTGCAGATGACGGTGGTTGGGCGCAATACCTTTATCGGGGCCAACAACTGTTTCACTGATTTTAATCTGCAGAACGAGCCGATCAAAACGCCGCACAAAGGGCGCCTCGAAGAAGTTCATATGCCGGTGCTCGGCTCGGCGGTTGGGCACAATGTAAAAATCGGCAGCGGCTTTGTGGTGTATCCGGGCCGCACAATTGGCTCAAATACTGTTATAATCTTCGACAACGACAACAGCCTCATTCGTAAGGGCGTCCCAGGGCGCAGTGTTGAGGATGTTGACGAAGAGAGCGGCGAGCCGCGGCGCACCGTCTACCATTGGCCGAACGTCTACTACGATCCCGATCAGCCCGCACCTGCAGCGCCTGCTCCAACAGGCCCTGTCGGCGACGCGGAACATCACCACAGCAATGGTGCAGATCTGGCGCATGGTAATGGCGCTGATGCTGCGGCGACGATGCACCTGAAGCCGAAACAAGCTGCGCCTGTTCGCGTCAATGCGACGTTAGGAGGGATAGACCTGTGAGCAAAGAACGTATTCTGGTCGTCGAAGACCAACCCGATATTTCAAGTCTGCTCAAAATTTACTTCACTTCGCAGGGCTATGAGGTGCTCACCGCGATGCGCGGCCAGGTTGCGCTGGAGATTTGCAAAAAAACACCGCCTAGCCTGGCATTGCTAGATGTTAATTTGCCCGATATGGAAGGCTACGATATCGGCAAGGCGCTGCGTGCCAGCCCTCGCACACGCCATATCCCGATCATCTTTCTCACCGCGCGTGGTGAGCGCCGCGACCGCTTGATCGGTTTGGGTGAAGTACAGGCGCAGTACTATATTGTTAAACCGTTCGACATCGAAGAAGTGCATACGATTGTCAAAAATCAGCTTGATGATGCGCGTCGTCGCAACCAGTTGCACCCGGTGACGAACTTGCCCACGGCGGAGATTATTAACGATCAGCTGCGTGGCTTGCTCACAACAAATGGCTGGTCGCTCGGCCTGGTTCATATTAACAGCTTCGAGTCCTTCACCCAATCGTATGGCACGGTCGTTGGTGAGGATGTGCTAAAGTTTACCGCGCTTTTGCTGAACGAGGTCGTCAACGATCTTGGCGGTGAAGAAGATTTTGTCGGCCAGATGGTCGTCGGCCCAGATTTTGTGATAAGCACCGCGCCTGATCGTACGAAGACGATTATCGAGCGGCTGATCGCACGTTTCGACGAAGAAGTGGGCCTGCATTATAATTATAAACATCGCAAGCAGGGCTTTATTGAGGTGGCCGACGACAGCGGCGCGATGCGGCAGGTGCCGCTGATGTCGCTCTCAATCGGCGTGCTTAACAGCAACGATGGGCCGTTCTACGATATTCGCGAGCTGAGTGAGACCGCCGAAGAAACACGCCAGAAGGCGGTCGTGCTAGCGCGTGAGCACGGGCGCAAAAGTAGCGCCGCGTACGGGCGCAGCTAGCGCATAACATTCGGCACAACGGCCCAGGGTCTTATGGCGCTCCTATCGCCATAGACGCGACATTTTTTGTTGCTGAGCCCGTGGTATATGTGGAAATTTGGTTTAAACGGCGTTTATAGCAATAGTAGAATCGCCGTAGACGGCCCCCCTTAGCATCAGCACCGTGCCAGGCGCGGCTACGGATACGGGACGTACCGCTCAGGAGCGCGCGCAGCGACACGTATGGACGTTACGATCACCTCGCCGGCAACGCAAGGCTGGGAGTTGCTGGCGCGGCTGGCGCAAGTAGGCCAGCGCGCCGAAGTATCCGATCCTGCCACGTTATCCGATCAGCTTGCGCAGCTTCTGCAGCAATTCCTGCCGTCGGGCATGCTTGTTCTGCTCGGCGAACAACGTGTGGTCGCCCAGGCCGCATGGGGCCTCGATGAAGTGGTGCAGAGCGAGCTTGTAGAGCTAACGCGCGCAGATCTGGTGGTGCCCGATAACCTGATGGTCTTTCGCTTCGCCGCTGGTGCCGAGCGCACCGCTGCGTTGCTCCTCAATGTTCCTACCAACAATGGTCATCATCTCCTCGATACTGCCTTCTACAGCGCTCTGATTGCCCAGATAGGACTCCTGTACCACGCCGAACAGCGACTGAGCGCGGATCGTCGGGCCGATAGCTTGCACGATTTGATCGATAGTCGCCTGCAACAGGTTGGCCTGCTCGATACCAAAACTATTCTGCAAGAGATATTGCTTCAGGCTGCTGACATGCTTGGCTGCGAAAGCGGGGCCGTGTATCGCTACGATGTCGGCGAGCATCACTTGGTAGTGCAGGCCCAGACGGCCCGGCCTACCGGGATCGCGGAGCAGCTTGGGCTTGGCAACAAGCACCTGCTAGTGCAGGCAGCGATCGCCGGTGAGACACGTATCGGTGTGGTAGAGCGCAAGCTAGACCGACGGCGCAGTGCTGAAGCGACTGTGGTTGCTGTGCCGCTGCAAAGCCAAGAGGCGCTCGGTGGCGTGCTCGCCTTTGTTGTCGCGCAGGGACACAGTGTAAGCGCGACCGAGCAGAAGCTGGTCGAGGGCTTCGCTGCTCAGCTAAGTTTGCTCATCCGCAATGCCGATGTCTTCAGCCAGCAGCAGCAGCGCGCGCGCGAGCTGTTTGTGCTCTACGAGAACAGCCAGGAGATCAATCGCGCTGCACAGCTCGAGGTGATGCTCGACCGTGCGGCAGAGAATATTGCGCTTGCGCTCCAAGCCGATTTCTGCCTGGTGCAGCTGAGCGAAAACGATGGTACCACGTTGCATCTGGCGGCTTCCTATAACGAGTCGAGCCGGGCTGGCGCAGATGAACTCCCGAGCACGCTCGAGGTTGCTGATGCGGGCGCGCTGATGGCGCGTCTGCCGCGCAACGAGCCGCTATGGGTTTCCGACCTGACGAGTGATGAAAACGCGCTGTACAGCGCCTTGCGCGCTGTGCATTGCCGTAGCGCACTGCTGGTGGCGCTCCAGGGCAAAGACGAAGGCATTGGCCTGCTGACCCTGGGCTACCGTCAGCGCAATATACGCCTCAGCCAGGCCGAACGCAACCTGGCACAGGTGCTCGCAAGCCAGGTCGCCACGGCGGTTATCAACCGGCAGATGTCTATGGCGCAGCAACTGCGCGCCGGCGAGCTTGAGCAGCTACAAAGCATTAGTTATGCTTTAAACGCCGACCTCTCGCTCGATGAAGTGCTCGATTCGATCCGCAGTGGCCTGCGTAGCCTGCTGGCCTTCGATGCCGGGCGCATTTACCTTTACGACGGCCAGACGCAGTGCCTGCGTCTGGCCGCGCACGAGGGCTTTGCTCGCCCTGCGCTGGAAGCCGATGAGCGGCTGAGCGGCCTGGTTGCCCGGCAGCAGCGCCCGCTGCGGATCGACGATCTACGCGATGCAACGGCGGCGGCGCAGGTACAAGCTGGCTATCTCGATCTCCAGGCGGGCGGCACCGCGCGCTCGTATATCGCGGTGCCGTTGCGCGTTGGCGACGAACTTACCGGTACGCTGGAATTGGCGGCAGCGCGTGCGCGCGCGTTTAATGCCGAGACCGAGCGGCTGCTGACGATCGTTGCGGGCCAATCGGCGCAGGCGATCACCAATGCGCGGCGTTTTGAACAGGCCGACGGCAACTTGCGGGCACGTGTCGAGCAGCTGCGCGCATTGCAACGCGTAAGCAGCCAACTCGCTATCACCGCCGATCAGGGTGAGATTCTTGAGTTTGTGCTGGAACAGGCCATCCGCGCCACGAGCGCAAGCCGCGGCCTGATCGCGCTGCGGAGCGTTGTTGATGTCAACGGCGAGATCGAGGTGCCCTCGGATAGTGTGCTGCGTAACTATTTTTCGCCGGGTGCCGACGATCTGATCTCGCTGGTGCAGCGCCAACAGCGCGCCGCGATCTACCAGCAGGTATTGGTCGGCGATGAGGTAGCAAGCGATATCTGCCTGATTGTGGAGGCGTCGGGTTATACCGAGGAAGAGCGCGCCCAGTTGATGAGCCGCCCGCTCGCCGATGCAGCCCGCACCGCCCAACGGGCGCTTGAGCAGCGGCTCCCTATTCTTAGCGAAGAACTCGATCACGACGAACTGCGCGTAACCATGTCCGATGAGGGAAGCTCTGCGCTTGCCGCGCCTATTTTTTATGAGGCCGGCGTGGTTGGCGTGGTTATGTTGTTTGCCCCCAAGGCGCATAGTTTCGACCACGATGCGGTTGAATTTCTGCGCGCGCTGACACACCAGGCAGCAGTTGGTATCGGCAACGCCCAACGGTACAGCCAGCTCAAGCAACTCTCTTCTACATTGCAGCGCCGGGCCGTCATTCTCAACGATGTTCTCGAGATCGGCCAGGCACTGCGCGCCGATCGCTCGCTTGAAAACGTCCTCGAGCAAGTTGGCTACTCGGTGATGGAGTCGGCCAATTTCCGCGTGGTGCTCTTCTTCCTCACCGAATCGGGCGCGCCAGGGTCGCTGCGCGCAGTGGCCGGCGCTGGTATCCCGCTCAGCGAGCTCGACCGTATTGGCCAGCGCCCGCTGCCGGAAACGCTGGCGTTACGCTTTCTCGACACGCGGCTGCGTATCGGTCGCAGCTACTTTGTGCCTGCTGAGGAACTGAACACACTTGAGGCCGGCTTCGATGGCGCAGTCTGGCGTTATAACGCGTCTGATGCGCCAGGTGCCGCAGGTGAGTGGCAGGAGGACGATCGTATCTTTGTGCCGCTGTATAGCACCGAGGGCCAGTTGCTCGGGCTAATGGCAGTTGGCGACCCGATCGATCGCCAGCGCCCGACCCGGCGCACTGTCGATCCGCTAGAGATTTTCGCCGACCAGGCGCGATCGCGATTGAAAACCAC
>JAAUTF010000288.1 GCA_012031775.1 Candidatus Altimarinota bacterium
AGAACCCAGAACTCAGAACTCAGAACCCAGAACCCAGAACCCAGAACCCAGAACCGAGAGCCCAGAACCCAGAACCCAGAACGTGGGAAGTATGCAGAACCGAGAACTGAAAACCTGGGAACCTGGGAACCTGGGAACCTGGGAACCTGGGAACATTGATGAGTGGCGTTCCGTTCTCAACCCTCAACCTTCAGCCCTCAGCCCTCATCCTTCGGCGTTACATTTGTTGGTGCGGACAGCGGAGCAACTGGAGGCAGCGATCGAGCTACGACCGGCGAGCATCACGCTGGACTATCTTGAGCTGTACGGGCTAACTCCGGCGGTGGAGCAGGTCTATGCGGCGGGAATCGAGGCGCGGGTGGCAAGCCCACGGGTGTTGAAGCCAGATGAACAGCGGGTGGTGCGATTTTTGCTCAAGCTGGGCTGCCCCATTCTTGTGCGGTCGAGCGGGCTGCTCTACGCTTTGCAACAGGAGGATCGCCCAGTATTGATCGGCGATTTCAGCCTGAACGCGAGCAATTCGCTCAGCGCGCGGAGCCTATTAGCACTCGGACTGGAGCGTTTAGCACCAACGCACGACCTGAACGCGGCGCAGATCGCGGATCTGGCGCGCGCAATCGGCGGCGAGCGTATCGAGGCGATCGTGTACCAGCACCTGCCGGTGTTTCACACCGAGCACTGCGTCTTCTGTCGCTTCCTCTCGACAGGAACGAGCTATAAAGACTGTGGTCACCCGTGTGAGCAGCATCGCGTAGCACTGCGCGACGAACACGGGCGGGCGCACCCGGTAATAGCGGACGTCGGCTGCCGCAACACCGTCTTCGGGGCAGAGGCGCAGGAAGCGAGCCGCCATCTAGATGAACTGGTCGGCGCTGGTATTCGCCATGTTCGGCTGGAATTCGTCCACGAAACAGCGGACGAGGTACGTATTGTTGGTACAGCATTTCGGGCGGCGCTGCACAAAGAGATCAGCTTGAGCGAGCTTGGAACACGCTTGCGCGCAAGCGCGCCCCAGGGCACGACGGAGGGCAGCCTCTTTGTGCCGGGGAACTACCTTACGATCCCGTTAATGCAGTAACACTGAACAGCGTCTAATTGCCTAACACAAAAGAAGGCCGGGCATTGCTGCCCGGCCTTCTGTATGCTGACGCCTGAATTCTTTTAGAAATCCATGCCGCCCATGCCACCACCCGGCATCGGGGCTGCCGACTTCTCCTCGGGGATGTCGGTGATGAGGGCCTCGGTGGTGAGAATCATACCCGCGATCGAGACCGCGTTTTGTACAGCGCTGCGGGTGACCTTGACCGGATCGATAATGCCCTGCTCGACCATGCTGCCGTACTCACCGGTCAGCACATTGTAGCCATAGGTCTTATCGTCCTTCGCAACCTGGGCGCGGCGCACATCGGAGATGATCACCGAGCCATCTTCGCCAGCGTTGCGGGCCAGGATGCGCAGCGGCTCCTCAAGCGCGCGGCGCAGGATCTGGATGCCGACCTTCTCATCGTCGTGCGCGAGTTGCACGTTATCAAGCGCACTAATGGCGTTGATCAAGCTGACACCACCACCGGGGACGATACCCTCTTCGACGGCGGCGCGGGTAGCGCTGAGCGCATCTTCGACGCGGTGCTTCTTCTCTTTCAGTTCAGGCTCGGTAGCGGCACCGACCTTAATAACGGCTACACCGCCAGCGAGCTTGGCGAGGCGCTCCTGAAGCTTCTCGCGATCGAAGTCGCTAGTGGTCGTCTCAGTCTGGGCGCGGATCTGGTCGATGCGGGCGCGAATACCAGCCTCATCGCCCTTGCCCTCGACGAAAGTGGTATCGTCTTTGGTGGAGACCACCTTGCGCGCGCGGCCAAGATCTTCGATCGTGGCGCTATCGAGCTTGCGGCCAACTTCTTCGCTGATTACGGTGCCGCCGGTGAGGATAGCGATGTCTTGCAACATGGCCTTGCGGCGATCGCGAAACCAGGAGCCTTGATGGCAAGCGCATTGATCGTGCCGCGCAGCTTGTTGACAACAAGGGTGGCGAGCGCTTCGCCGTCCACATCCTCAGCGATAATGACGAAGTTCTTCGTCATCTGGAGCACCTTCTCCAGCACCGGCAGCACATCCTGGATGCTGCTGATCTTCTTGTCGGTGATCAGGATGTAGGGGTCATCCATCTCGGCGACCTGGCGCTCGACATTGGTGACCATGTAGCCGGAGATGTAGCCGCGATCGATCTGCATACCCTCGGTGAACTCCGTCTCGAAAGCGACGCCCTTGCTCTCCTCAACGGTGATGACGCCGTCCTTGCCAACCTTCTCCATCACCTCGGCGATCAGATCGCATCTCGCTGTCAGCAGCCGAGTTGGTGGCGACGTGCGCGATGTCGGCGCGGTCGCGCACTGGCGTGGCGCTAGCGCGAATAGCGGCGACGAGCGCCTCTGCGCCCTTATCAAGGCCACGCTTGAGCAACATCGCGTTGGCACCGGCAGCAACGACTTTGAGACCCTCGGTGACGATAGCCTGCGCGAGCACGGTGGCGGTAGTGGTACCATCGCCAGCGATGTCGTTAGTCTTGGTGGCAGCTTCCTTCAGAAGCTGAGCGCCCATGTTCTCGAAAGGATCTTTGAGCTCGATCTCTTTGGCGACCGTAACACCATCGTGGGTCACCGTCGGCGATCCGAACTTCTTGTCGATAGCGACGTTACGACCACGAGGCCCCAGCGTTGTCTTGACCGAGTCGGCAACGGCATCGACGCCACGCTTGAGCGAGCGGCGTGCCTCTTCGTTGAACTGAATCTGCTTCGGCATAAAGGTATGGACTCCTACATTTCAATTAAGAGAAAGCGAACCAAGGAACCAGTGTGATTGCAGCATGCAGATCACAGATTGTGGCTACCGCACACAGACGCAATCTACAAATTACCTGCATTTACACTGAATTGTCAGAGCGGTTCACGCCTTCGCGATACAGCAACCGGATTGAGAGCGGTAGAGCGAGGCTCACGTTTGTGAAAGAGCCACTGCACCGTCTAACCTCTCATCTCCACCCTTGCTTTACTCCTGGACGATGCCCAGCACGTCCTTTTCGGCAAGGATGAGATATTCGATTTCGTCGACCTTGAACTCAGTGCCGCTATACTTGGCGAAGACCACCTTGTCGCCGGCCTTCAAGTTCATCGGGATCAGCTTGCCGTTATCGTCGCGGCGACCCTCGCCGACGGCCAGCACAGTGCCTTCCATAGGGCGCTCTTTGCTTGCGGTGTCGGGCAGGTAGATACCACCTTTGGTCTTCTCCTCGCGCTCGGCCGGTTTGACAACCACACGATCACCGAGTGGCTTGATGCGGAAATCGGACATAGGAACCAACCTCCTGGCTTTACAGTTCGGTATACTGTTCATTGTTAGCAGTCACAATCTGTGAGTGCTAACCGTTGAGTATAGTACCCAAGGGTGAACGATTTGTCAAGAGGGTTTTTAGCACTCTTTGCGTGTGAGTGCTACAAAACGATTCTGCACATCTCCTGTTGCATAAATGCACATGTTGCATGTTTCCTCAATTACAAGATAATGTGCTAGATCCCGCTGTTTTGCGCTGGAGAACGCCATGAGTGCGCCGATTGAATTTGTGATGCTGCTCGGGCAGCAGCGCTATAGCCACGACTTTTTTCGTAAAGCTGAAGCCGAAGTTCGTAAGGAACTGCCGAGCTTTCGCCTGCATGTGTTCGAGGAATACGACACCGAACGTCGCCCAGATGAAGTTGAAGCAGCGATTGCACGCTGTAGCTGCCTGTTCACATCACTGATTATTCTAGGCGAGACAAGCGAATGGCTTGTGCCTGTGGTGGAGCGCCACGACCCGCCAGTGGTGTTTTGCTTCGAAAGCCTGCCGGAGATCATGCGGCTCACGAAGGTCGGTTCCTATGGGTTCAAAGGCGGCAAAGGCATGCCGAAGCCGGTGCAGAACGTCGCACGGCTCCTGGTCGGCGGTCGCGAAGAAGACGCGCTCTATGGTTATGTAAAGCTTCAGCAAATCACCAGCAAGCTGATCAAATTTCTGCCCGGCAAAAAGATGGGCGACTTTCGCAATTGGTCGACGGTGCAAAGCTACTGGAGCAACCGCGATGTGGCTAATGCAGCGAATATGTTCAAGCTAATTTTGCAGGAATATCTGGGCCAGTCGAAGCTGCGCATTGTTGCGCCACGCGAGATGCCGCCGATGGGTTTTGCGCATCCGGATGCACCAAAGCTCTTCGCCACACCGGAGGAATTCGAGCGTTGGGAGCGCGGGCGCTGGGAGCACAGAACCGAGAACCGAAAACTCAGAACTACAGAACCAGGGAACTACGGAACCAAGCTCACGCAGCAGCGCGTGCAGGGCACAGAGGGCAGGGCGCAGAGGACAGAACGAGGGGGCGCGCGCGAGGAGGAGCAAGGGCTGCCGATTGGTACAGTGGCGGTGCTTTCGTTTCGCGCGCACATTCTTACGGGCACGCAATATCATAACGAGGTGGTGCGTGCGCTTGAGGCGCAGGGTTTACGAGTAATTCCGCTTTTCTGTATGGGTATTGAGACGCATATCGCGGTGCGCGAATGGCTACCGAAATTGGGCGTGGATCTGGTAATCAACACGATGGGCTTCCCGCTGGTGGGCGGCCGGCGGGTTCGACAAAAGCTGGAATGACGGCCGAGATTTCACGAGAACTGCTAGGCAACCTCGACGTGCCATATATTGTAGCGCAGCCGCTCTTTGTGCAAGACGAAGCGCACTGGCGTGCGCATGGCGTTGGCCCATTACAGAGCACGATGCTCTACAGTTTGCCAGAAATGGACGGGGCCATAGCGCCGGTGGTGCTTGGGGGCATGCAGGGCAACGAGATTAGCACAGTACCAGACCGCGTTGAGCGCTTAGCAACACTGGCACGACGTTTTGTGCTGCTGCGCAAGACGGAGAACCGACGCAAAAAGTGGCGGTTGTGGTGTATAACTACCCACCCGGCCAAGGCAATACCGCCACCGCAGCGCTGTCGATGTGCCACGCAGCTTGATCCGCCTGCTCGACGAGCTTGCCGCTGCGGGCTACGATGTTGGACGCTACCCACGCGACCCGGCGACCTTTGTGCATTGCCTGGCGGGGACATTGGGGGGGAGAAGTCAGAATTCAGGATTCAGGATTCAGAAGCGGCGATCTGCCGACAGAGCACCCTGTGGTAGCGATGACGGCAGCGGGGCGCGATGCATTTTATGCATGGTTGCGCCCGCAAGACCAGGAGCGCATTACTGCGCGCTGGGGCAACTTTCCTGGCGATATTGCGCCGCTGGGGCGTGATGCAGTGCGACTAGGCGGTATGCAGCTCGGCAACATCTATATCGGGGTGCAGCCAATGATCGGCATGCCGGGTGACCCGATGCGACTACTGTTCGACCGGGAAAACACGCCGCATCATCAATTTGCGTTGTTCTATAAGTACATTGCGGAAGATTTTGCCGCCGATGCGATTGTGCATCTGGGCATGCACGGTACGGCAGAATGGATGCCGGGCGTGCAGCTCGGGCCAACCGCCGATTGTTGGCCGGATGTACTGCTCGGCAGTGTGCCAAACTTTTATGTCTACCCGATTAATAATCCGGCGGAAGCAAACATCGCTAAACGGCGCGGCTACAGCACGATCATCGGCCACGCTATCCCGCCTTATGGGCGTGCGGGGCTGTATCGGGAGCTGCAGGCGTTGCGGGATCTGATTCAGGATTCAGGATTCAGGATTCAGGATTCAGAAGGGTCAGAGCAGAGCACAGAGCACAGAGCACAGAGTACAGAGCACAGAACCCAGAACCTAGAACCTAGAACCCAGACCCGCCACGATCCCGTAGCGGCGCAGCACGCTGCGCCAATTGACCCCACCGGGCACCACGCAGCGCAAAGCCAGAACCAAGGAACCATAGAACTTGGGAACCACGAGCACAGCGCACAGTGTATTTCCAGCGATGAAGAGGCAATTCTGCAAAAAATCGCGCTGCTGAACCTGGATAGTGATCTGGTACGGGGCAGCGACGAGGCATTCAGTGCCTTTGCCGCGCGAGTGTATAGGTATTTGCGTGAGCTGGAGCAGACCCTGATAATCGACAGCCTGCACGAGCTTGGCACCGCGCCGCCGCCCGAGCAGCAGCTGAGCCTGATCGTGGAAGCGTTGAAGATCGGGCGTGACGGCAATGCGGGTCTGGCTGACGTGATTGCAGATGGCAAATTGCAGCTGGCCGATTATGCTGCCTTGCTCACCCATGCGCGTGCCGGTGATGGTGTGGCGCAAGCGCAACGTGAGCAGATCGAAACGGTGTGTAACACTTTTGTAGAGCGGGCGATTATTCGACAGGAAGCGCTTGAGTTGGTCGCGGCTGAATTGCAGCTAGCTGGGGTGATAGCCAGACTACAGCCGCTGATGCAGCACGGCACCCAGATGCTGGTAGCATTGCGTGATAATACGCAAGAAATCGGCTATTTATTGAAGGGCCTGGCGGGCGGCTATATCCCGGGGGCACCGGGCGGTGACTTGATCCGCGATGGCCTGGCGGTGTTGCCGACAGGGCGGAACATTCACAGCCTTGACCCCTTCCGCATTCCCGGTGAGAGCGCGTACAAGCGGGGTATACGTATCGCCGAGGCACTGATTTCCGCGCACCGCAGCGAGAACGCTGGTGCTTACCCAGAGACGATCGCCCAGGTATTGTGGGGGCTGGATACGATCAAGACCAAAGGCGAATCATCGCGATCGTGCTGGGGCTGATCGGGGCACGGCCGTTGAAAGACGGCCAGGGCAAAGTGATGCGTTATGCCCTCGTCCCGCTTGAGGAATTGGGGAGACCGCGCATCGATGTGCTGATGACGGCCTCGGGTGTGTTCCGCGACACCTTTGCCGGCACGATGGACTTGCTCGATCGACTGGTGCGCGAAGCGGCACAGGCCGATGAACCGCCGGAACTGAACTATATCCGGACGCATGTCGACGCGATGCTGGCAACGGGGCAGAGCTTCGAGGCGGCAACCGCGCGCATCTTCACCCAGGCGGAAGGCACCTACGGCACAGATGTGGACGAAGCGATCGAGGGCAGCGCCTGGCAGGAACGCGCCGAACTAGAAGATCTATTTGTGAAGCGCAATGCCTATGCTTTTGGCGGTAAGCAGAACGGTGTAGCGCGGCCAGACGCGTTAAAAAGCTTGCTCGGTACCGTGGGGCGCGTGGCCCAGGAAATCGATAGCGTTGAATATGGCCTGACCGATATGCAGCACTATTATGGCTATAGTGGGGCCTTAAAAGCTGCTGCCGAGCGCGCAACGGGCAAAACGGTAGCGCTGAACTTCATCGAGAGCTTTACCGCCGAAACCAAGATCCAGAGCCTGGATCAGGTGCTGCGCGTGGAGTATCGCACCAAACTGCTCAACCCGAAATGGTACGAGGGTATGCTCAGGCACGGCCACAACGGCGCTGCCGAGATCGCCCACCG
>JAAUTF010000289.1 GCA_012031775.1 Candidatus Altimarinota bacterium
GCTCACGCCCGGGGCGAGTACTCAAAAAGCACAACAGCACCTGGAAACGGCCCTAGCCATCAACCCGCACTTCTCACCGCTCCACGCGCCCGAGGCCGAACGTCTGCTAAAGGAAATCGTGCCGTAAGGACGCAGCACGTGCGCCCCAGCATAGCGAGCAAGTCATGACAACGATTGATAAACGCGCCCCGATGGCATCAGCGCCGCTAAAATACCGCGAAGATGGTGAAGTCGACTGGGGCAATATGTGGGATAGCTTCTGCGCCCTGGCCCTGGATGGCGGCCCGCCCCATCGCGGAACGATGCTTGAAGTGCCGACCATTGTCGAAACCGAAGATGAAGCCTACCAGCGCGTGGTCGCCGAGATCTGTCGAGGAATCGGTGAGGTAAGCGGGCTAAGCGCCAACGCCGCAGAGCCCGGTTGGGTGGCGATTCAGTGCCAGGATGTTGCAATGGCGCGCTGGCTCAGCGAGGCTATCGTCGAAGAGAACGTGCGCGCACGCTACCAGGGAACAATTTTATGCGTGCCAGCAGGTGCAAGCTACACGGTGAAGGGTGAGATCAAGAATGTGATCACCGCCGTCGCCAAAACAAGCCACTACTGGAATGAGCATCTAGCAAACGAAATCAAACAGACGGTCGCCGTGCAAGCGCATCTTGACGCCTTCGGCAGCCGTTTGCGCCGCTGGTTGGGGCGCGGCTGAAAGCCGAAGAACCGAGCACCAAGAACCGAGCACTAGGAATGACAAGCCCGAAACGGGTCTTCAATTCTTGGTGCTCGGTTCTTTTCTAGTATCGCCTGAGCGAGATATCGACTCCCCTTGCATACTGGTATACTGGTGTCGGAGAACAACCCGCCGTGCGAGGAGAAGGAGTATGGTGCCGAAGGTCGTCGAGCGGAATAACCCCTCGGCAGCGCAACCGCAGAAGCCACCCCTCAGCTACGAGGAACTACGCGATATTATCGATCTCTCGCTGTGGGCCGGGCAGCTCTTGCTGCAACATGGTGCCGAGACCGATCGTATCGAGGAGACAGTCCATCGCATCGGGACGGCGCTCGGCTGCGATTGGATGGATGTACTGGTCTCGCCGAATGCGCTCGTTGTAACAGCCACAAGCCACGGCGAATTTCGCACCAAGACGCGGCGCGTTGTGGCGCTTGGTCTGAACATGAATGTCGTCGCCGAGGTGAGCAGCCTGAGTCGCCGCGTCGAGGACGGCCTGTGCGACCGCAGCCAGATCCGATCTGAGCTAGAGCGTATCGGTAAGGCGCGGCGGCTGTACAACCGCTGGCTTGTCGTAGCTGCGGCGGCGCTCTCCTGTGCTGCCTTCAGTCGTATCTTCGGCGGCGATTGGAATGTCTTCGCTGTGACACTCACTGCATCGGCTATCGCGATGGTGGTGCGCCAGGAACTTCAACGGCAGCATTTCAACCCTCTGGTCATCGTTGTCGGCACAGCGTTCACCGCTGGCCTGATCGCCAGCAGTGCCGACATCTTCGATCTCAGTCCGCAGCCGCAGATAGCGATTGTTGCCTCCTCGCTGATGCTTGTTCCCGGCGTGCAGCTGATCAACGCGGTTGAAGATCTTATCAAAGGCCATGTCGTCACCGCGATCGTGCGCGCCACGCTCGGCACACTCATTTTGTCTGGCATCGCACTGGGCTTATTGCTGGCGCTCGCCGTCACCGGCGCGCAGTTATAAGGTTTTAGCAAAAACACGTACTTACGCCGGTGTTGGCGTCTCGGCCACCACTACCGACACGAATTGCCGAATACGAATGATGCTTACAACAGTAGAACTCGCGCTCTGGGCTGGCATGGCGGCTTTTGGTTTCGCGGTGCTGTTTAACGTGCCGCTGCGCGCACTGCCCGGCTGCGCGCTGTGTGCTTTTGCGGCTTCCTCGTCCGAGCGATGCTGAGTGGGCCACTGCAGGCTAATCTCGTCCTGGCGGCGTTAGCAGGCTCGGCAGTGGTAGGCTTGTTAGGGGTGTGGTGCGCACGCATTATCCGTGTACCACAACCGACCTTTACAATCACGGGTGTGATCCCGATGGTTCCAGGGAGCCTGGCGTTTCAAGCGCTCATCGGCCTGATCCGCGTAACAACGCTGAGTGATGATGAAGGCGCACTCTTGCTCGCCTCTGCGGTAGCCGATCTCATCCAGGTCATTTTGATATTTGGCGCGCTAGCCGTGGGCATCGCGATCCCAATTCTGATTTTTCAGCGCCGCAAGCCGCTTCTTCTCTGAAGCGTGCTCCGTGATCTATGATTTGTACAGGTTCATTAGTGCAGTTCCAGGTGCCTCATGCTTCACGCCGCTCTTCCGCCATACTCGCCAGCACCAGGTCGCGCACGTTGTTGAGCAAGGTTTCGCGCTCGTAGCTGCCCTTCTGCAAAATATTATGCACCGAGCTGTTGAGGCGCTTACGATCGTCGAGCGTGAGATCCATCGCCGTCACTACGATCACCGGGATGGCAGCGTACTCGGGCTGGGCACGCAGTTCTTGCAGAAAGCTAAATCCATCCATTTCGGGCATCATCAAGTCGAGCAGAATTAGCGCCGGTCGCGTCTGGGCGATAGCCTGCAAGGCGACCAGGCCGTTATGCGCGCCCTGGCTAGTAAAACCGGCCTGCTCGACGGTGCGCTGGAGCATGTCGCGCGTAGCCGGTTCGTCTTCGACAACCAGGATGGTATTCGGCGCGTGTTTTGTTGGCTGCGCAGTGAGATCGCAATGCTTCTGCACCATGTCGAGCAGTTTCTGGCGATCGATTGGTTTGGTCAGATAATCGGCGGCACCGAGCGCATAACCGGTGCGCCGATCTTCCATAATGGTCAGCATCACCACCGGAATGGACTCTAGCGCCGGGTCGGCCTTCAGCGCTGTAAGCACTTTCCAGCCGTCCATGCCCGATAGAAGCACATCGAGTGTGATCACGTCGGGCTTCAACTCTCGGGCACGTGCAATGCCTTCCTCGCCCGTGGACACAGCAACGACGCGGATGTTCTCGCGCGCCAGCGTGCGCGTCAACATCTCACGTGTGGCAAAGTCGTCGTCTATCACCAGCACCGTACCCTGTAGCGTGTTGGTAACGTGTGAGCTTAACATCACTGTTGCTGCAACAGATGACGTATTTGGCTCTGCAAGCAATGGGACGTACATGGTAAATGTTGATCCCTCGCCCGGTGTCGAGCTGACTGTGATATCGCCGCCCATCATCTGGCAGAAACGCCGACTGAGCGCCAGGCCGAGGCCTGTACCGCCATATTTACGTGTGGTCGAGGCATCGCCCTGGCTGAACTCCTTAAACAACTTATGCAGCTGCTCCGGCGTCATACCGATGCCGTTGTCGCGCACCTCGAAGCGCATATGCAGCTGGTCGCCGATCGCCGTTGTGTCGATATTCAGATCGATCTGCCCGTTTTCCGTGAACTTGGCCGCGTTCGAGAGCAAGTTCAGCAGACACTGGCGCAGCTTCGTCTGGTCGGCATAGAGCATAGCGAGTTGCTCTTCTATCTGCACATGAAACTGATTATTGTTCTTCTCGACCAGCGGCGTTGCTGTGGTAACTATCTCATCAACCAGTGTGTGCAGTGAAAATATCTCATTAAAAAGATCCATACGACCAGCCTCGATCTTCGAGAGGTCGAGGATGTCGTTGATCAGCGCCAGCAGATGCTTGCCGGCAGTGCGAATCTTCTCGAGGTCGGGGATAAAATCAGCATGACCAAGATCTTGTGCCTCTTCTTGCAGCATCTCGCTATAGCCGAGGATAGCGTTGAGCGGCGTGCGCAGTTCGTGGCTCATATTGGCCAGAAACGCACTCTTGGCGCGCGTTGCCTCTTCGGCCTGCACGCGGGCATCTTCGGCGATTGCGCGCGCCTCCTCGGCCAGACGCATCGCCTCGTTCAGCTCACGCAGTGCGCTCGGCCACGCGGAATTCCAACGACTCACGGCTGGCCTGAAGCTCGGTGGCCATGCGGTTAAAGGCCATGCCAGCGCGCCCGATCTCGCTTTCGCTTGTCACTGTTACACGCGCGTCATATCGCCCGCCTCTAGCTGGCTCGTCGCCTGCATCAGATCGGTGAGTGGGCGGCTGATCGAGCGCATCATCAGCAGCCGATCGCCAATGCCGCTGTAACCGTCAGCGCAACCATGGTCAGCGTCGAGGTCTGGTTGCGATTGAGCGCGTCGATACGCGCCTGCAAAAGTTCGATCAGCGCCGGAGAGAGCGTCTGCTGGAACACCCGGCTCGCTTCGAGCGCAGCGTTGCCAAAAAGCGTAAACTCAGGTGTAGCGAAGGCCTGCCCGCGGTTGGCGAT
The DNA here is from genome assembly GCA_012031775.1 of Candidatus Altimarinota bacterium. Classification (GTDB taxonomy): domain Bacteria; phylum Chloroflexota; class Chloroflexia; order Chloroflexales; family Chloroflexaceae; genus JAAUTF01. The sequence goes on from JAAUTF010000289.1 coordinate 4,324, forward strand.
GATGGCGTCGAGCACGGCGAGCTGGTCGTCGATCGTGGCAAGATAGCGTCTACGCTCGGCGTCAATACGAGCTTGCAACGTCTGAGAAGGGTTGTTTGCATACGCAACGTCGAGATTATTGACGATAGCGGCGCTGTTCGAGCGCAACATACTCGTTAGCATCACCAGTTCGGTGCGTTTATCCGAGCGTAGATCCTGGATCGGCAGGATGTCTTCGCTGACCAACTGCGCACGTGCGATCAGATCCTGCGCCTCTGGCAAGCGCAACAACACCGAGTCCATCACGTAATAGCTATCGAGATCGGGGTCGAGAATAAGGTTAGACTGATCGCCAACCAGGGCGATGAGCTTGCGCACGTTGGCGATAAAGGCGCTATGCTCAAGGAAAATGTCGTGCGGCTTGGCCAGAACCGGGGTTGCGCTGAGCTGCTGCCACTCTTCAGCGAGTGTAGCAAACGGGGCATTGGTGGTGAGCGCAGCGCCATAACGTGCATCGATCGTAGCTAGCGCGGCAAAGTTGTCGTCGATCGCCAGCTGCAAGGGATCGAGCAATGCAGCGTCCTCGCGCCGGATATTCACGCGCAGGGCCTGCCGACGATATTGCAATGCTTGCGCATGAACTTCATTCAGCAGCACCAGGTAGTTTGCTCCATCGATCTCTTTCTGACTGAAGACGCGCTGCTGATTTTGAGCGTTCACTAGAAACGAGAGCGTCACCGCCAGCGGCAGCAAAAAGAGCAGGCTGATCAGGACGAACTTCTGTGCATACGGCAGCCGACCGATGGGCGCAAATAGCGATGGCATAACGACGTCTCTCTACAGGCTCAAGCGGTGCAATACAAAAGCGCAGCACAGCGCCACAGATCCTGTGTATTGTCCCCTGTGCCCTACGCAGCCGACTCACGCAGCAAGAGGGCTTCGATCTTCGCGAGCAGGCGCGGTAAATCTACGGGTTTGGTATCATAATCGTCGCAACCGGCGGCAACGCACTTCTCCTGGTCGCCGGCCATGGCGTGGGCGGTAAGCGCGATCACCGGCACATCGCTGAAGGTCGGCAGCGCACGAATACGACGTGTTGCCTCCCATCCATCGATCACCGGTAGACTCATATCCATCAGGATAAGAGCTGGACGTTCGCTCTGCGCCATCGCCACACCTTGTTCCCCATCAATGGCGATCACGATCTCGTACCCCTTGCGCTCCAGACGCCGCGATAACATGTCGCGGTTCATCTCGTTATCTTCGACGAGCAAGATCTTCGGCATAGCTCCACTCCGGCGTTTGTAGTCGGTTAGCCGCGCGTTGTTGTGGTACGATGGAATGCACAACGATCGTAACATTTTGGCGTTACCACGGCACCACTGTCGGCTTACAGCTCGGTGAATCGCCGCTGACACTTTGCTCATCGCTATCAACGTTTTGGTGACGATGCTTTTACATGAACGCGCACAGGGCACAGAACCAAGAACCGAGAACTGTGAGCTGTGCAAGCTGCAATGAGTGATAGGGTACACGTGAGCCAGAGTACATTTGATATCGATACGGTAATGGCGCTTCTCGCAGAGACGATGCCGACGTACGAGCAGCCGCTGATCGATGCGATGGGCGCAGATGGGCAGACGCCATTTCACATTCTGATCGCCACGTTGCTCAGTTTGCGCACCAAAGATACGCTGACAGCGGTGGTGGCACCGCGGCTCTTTGCAGCCGCCGATACAGCGCAAACGATGCGGACGCTTGGCGAAGAGCGCATCGCGGAGCTGATCTACCCGGTGGGGTTTTACCGCAACAAAGCGCGCAGCATTGTGCAGATCTGCACCATTCTTATCGAGCGCTACAATGGCGCGGTGCCTAACGATCTCGATGCGCTGCTTGAGCTACCTGGTGTGGGGCGCAAGACGAGCAAATCTGGTGTTGATCTATGGGCTTTGGGCTGCCGGGCATCTGCGTCGATATCCATGTCCACCGCATCTGCAACCGTTGGGGATATGTGCGCACTAAGAATCCCGACGCCACCGAACTGCTGTTGCGAGCACAGCTGCCACACCGTCACTGGATCGCGATCAACGGCCTGCTGGTAACACTGGGGCAGAATATCTGCCATCCCACCTCGCCACGCTGCTCGATATGCCCGGTGGCAGCGTATTGCGCGCGTGTTGGCGTGGCGCGGAGTCGGTAGCGACGGCGCAAAGCGCAGAGCATGTTCGACAAGATTCAATTACTCTGTGCTCTAAATTCTGTGCGCTCAAATAGTATCAAGATGAGCAAGGATTTCAGCTGCCCATGTCTGCACAGAGGCGCGCTCGGTGGTATCGAGATGCTTGAGGCCAAGCACGGCCGGGCCGAGGCGCGGATTAGCGCGTAGCTGCACTTCGTGCTCGATAAGAAAATTCCAATACAGCGTGTTGAAGGGGCAGGCGCGCGCACCATGGCGGCGTTTGTGGTCGTAGTGGCAGCCGCCGCAGTAGTCACTCATTTTATTGATATAGGCCGCACTAGCGATATAGGGCTTAGTCGCGATGTTGCCGCCGTCGGCGTTGAGGCCCATTCCGATCACATTCGGCGTAACAACCCAGTCGTAGGCGTCGATGTAGTACTCTAGAAACCAGTCGTTGACCTGCTGCGGTGCAATACCGGCTAGCAGAGCGAAGTTACAGAGCACCATCAGGCGCTCGATATGGTGCGTGTAGCCCTGGCTAAGAACGCGCTGCACGGCGTGCTGTAGGCAGCGCATCTGCGTATCGCCGCTCCAGTAGGCCTGTGGCAGCGGGCGCTGATGCTGCCAGGCGTTGGCCTGATGCAGTTCGGGCATCAGCTCCCAATAGCGTAGGTACATATATTCGCGCCAGCCGATAATCTGGCGCACAAACCCCTCGACCGAGGCAAGTGCGGCATGGCCGTCGTGGTAGGCCGTTACCGCCGCTTCACAGATCTCCAGCGGTTCGAGCAAACCAATATTAAGCAGCGGCGAGAGTAAAGAGTGAAAGAGCACGCCGTGCTGAGCGCTCATTGCGTCTTCAAAAGGCCCGAAGGCGGGCAAGCGCGTGGCGACAAAGTCGGCGAGCACGGCCAACGCCTGCTGGCGCGTGACCGCTAGGTCGAAGTCGTCGAGGGTACCGCGCGCCGCAGGGCAAGCGGCCTGCACATCGGCGAGCG
>JAAUTF010000290.1 GCA_012031775.1 Candidatus Altimarinota bacterium
TCTCGGTTCTCAGTTCTCAGTTCTCAGTTCTGGGTTCTCGGTTCTGGGTTCTGGGTTCTCGGTTCTGGGTTCTGGGTTCTGGGTTCTGGGTTCTCTACCTTCTTTGTCCCTCCGCCCATTCTCGGGTATACTGCACACGAAGAAGACAATGCTCTATCAGCGTAGCTCTTCTGAATTCTGAATTCTGACTCCTGAATCCTGAGAGGTTCTATGGAAGCGCTCTCGCCGCGGCCGTTGGCCCGCTCGATAAACTGGTATGTGCTCAGCGAGGTGCTGCTGCTTGGCGGCACGGCTACGCTGTTGCTCGCCAAGTGGCTGCGCGGCCATCTGGCCTTTTACATCCACCCGCGCTACATTCCGCTTATGGTGGTTGCCGCCGTGATTCTGCTGCTGATGGCCGCTGTACGTCTGCGCGCTGCCTACGAGGTCGACGGGCCGCAGCGCCCCGGATGGGGCTCTTTGCTACTGGCGATCCCGCTGCTTTTTGGTGTGCTCGTGCCCGCCCAGCCGCTCGGCGCAAGTTCGCTGCCTAATCGCGGCATCGAGTCCTCGCCCGCTAACTCGGCGGTCGGGCGCAACCTACAGCTCGATGGCGACACGAGCACCTGGAATTTGCTCGAATGGTCGACTGCGCTCAGCATGCGCGGCGATGAGCTCGACGGCAAGCCCGCCGATGTTGTCGCTTTTGTCTTTCAGGATGCTAAGCTCGGCGGCGATTCCTTCTACGCCGTGCGTTATGTCGTTACCTGCTGCGCCGCCGATGGCGCAGGTGTCGGCTTGCCGGTGCGCTGGGCTGGCGGCGATGCGTTGCCTGAGGATAGTTGGGTGCGCGTGCGCGGTACGATCGCTACCGAGACGATCAACGGTACCCCGCAGCCAGTGATTATCGCCGCAGCCGTCGAGCCCGTCGATCAGCCGGCTAATCCGTATCTGTATCCGTAGAATTCAGGAGTCAGGATTCAGAATTCAGAAGCCTCGATACGACGCGGCGACCATGCGCTACGGATTGATCGCAAGCGTATCAATGTCAACGCTGAAAACAGGTATCCAGCCCGCTTGAGCGGGCTTTGCAACCAACAGCCCCGCGCTTATGGACATTGATTCATTAATCCATCATACGTTGGGTGAGCCTGCTTCAGCGGGCTTCCGGTCGCCACTAGCCCGGTGCTTCAGCGCAAGGCGTGCGGGTATGCCGGATTCATTTGTTAAAGATCATCTGTGATGCGTTCCTACTACCTCCGTATCGGCCTCATAAGTCTTGTGCTCGCGCTTCTTACTGCTGGCCTGATCTGGCGCGCCGTGGCCGATAGCAGCATTCGCATCCTTGCCAGCGCGCCCAACGGCGACGCGGTCTCCGTCGGCACGACCATCCGCCTCACGTTTTCCACCGATGTCGACCGCCGCTCTGCCGAGCAGCAGTTCGCGCTTAGCCCGCCCGCGCCGGGGCGTTTTTTCTGGGAAGACCGCACCATGGTCTTCGAGCCGGGCCAGGCGCTTGATGCCGCCACCGAGTATCGTGTCACGCTGCTGGCTGGTGTGCGCGACATTGGCGGGCGCGTAAGTGGCGAAGAGCAGGGCTGGACGTTCCGTACCCGCAGTCAGCGCCTGCTCGCTCTGCGTGATGCGGCCAATGGCAGCGCCGAGATCTGGTCGGTTCTGCCCGATGGCAGCAATGCGCAGCTGATCTTCTCGGCCGCCCAGGGCATCAACAGCATCGCCGTCGACAGCAGTGGCGATTATCTCGTCTATGTCGAGCCGCGCGGCAGCGAGCGCACCGCCCTGATGCTGCTCGATCTTGCCGACGGCAGCACCCGCCCGCTTGTCGATACGCCTGAAGCCAGCGTGAGCGGCGCGCAGTGGTCGCCCAACGGCGAGTTTATCGTTTTCGAGCGCCGTGCCCTTGTCAACGGCGCACTTGGCGTGCCACGCCTCTGGCTCACTCAGCCCGACGGCACTTTGCTCGGGCCACTCTTCAGTGGCGATGGCTCCGATATCAGCTATGCCGCCGCATGGGCGCCCGATGGCAATCGTATCGCTTTTCTCGATGGCAGCTCGCTTGAGATTTTGCTCTACGATTTTTTAGCGATAGCCGCAAGCCGCTGGGCGATAGTAGCTCGCAGGCGGTCAGTTGGCTGCCCGATGGCAGTGGCCTGGTGTATGCCAGCGCGCAACAGGAGGGCAGCACGCCGCTGCTACGCTTGCGTCGCTACGACTTGCAACAGCAGCAGCGCGCCGATCTCTCCGATGGTAATGGTAGTGAGATGAGCCCCGCTGTGGCTCCGGACGGCAGCGAGATCGCTTTTAGCCGCCGCAACGGCACCGCGCCCGCAATGCAAATCTGGCTCGCACCCGCCCTCGGCGGCCCGCCGCGCCGCCTTACCACAGACGGTGATCATCAGGATACACAGCCGCTTTGGTCGCCCGATGGCGCGCAGCTTGCCTTCGTGCGCCGCAGTATCAGCGGCGTCGCCCAGAGCAGCGCCTGGTCATCGACCGCGCCGGCGGCGAACCGCGCCTTCTCCTCGAAAACGTCACCCAGCTCGTGTGGGCACAGTAGGGGCAGAGCATGCTGCGCCCCGACTGCGCCTCTGCTGCGCCCAGGTCGATTGAGCCCAATCGGCGTGCCCACAGCGCATTGTGCTGCGCTCGCGCGTCTGGATGTGATTTCTAAATCCTGATCCCTGCGCTCATGCTAGCTCATTTGCCCGGCCATGGTTGGAAGCGCCGCGCCTACAGAGTAAGGCGCGGCGCTTCTCCTTACCAGTATTAGTGCAGCATTTCTTGCAATGTAGTTTTTTCTGAAATATTCTTTGCAAAGTTTCGCAATTTCTGCTATGCTACGCCTATGCTACTTGCACAGCTGATCGAGCAACAACAAGAGCGTCTGACACCAGCAGACGAGCGCGTCGTGCGTTCGTTGCTCGCCGATCCGCTGGCCGCATCGTTCTGGTCGGCCAGCGAGGTTGCTCAGCGCGCCGGGGTACACGAGGCGAGCGTTGTGCGCCTGGCGCAGAAGCTCGGTTTCCGTGGTTACCCAGAGCTACGGGCTACCCTGCAAGACGAGGTGATCACTGAAGTAAAACCGGCCGAGCGCGTGCGTCGGCGCCTGGCCCAGGCCGCCGACGACAATTTACTGGCCGGTATCGTCGGCGACGAGATCGCCGCCCTGCAGGAACTGGCCCGCCTTGTCTCGCAAGATCAGCTCGACGCTGCCGCCCGGTTGCTGTTCAATGCCCGCCGCGTGGCTCTGTTCGGTTCAGGCCACGCCACCGCCCTCGTCGACTTGATGGATCGGCGGCTGCGCCGCTCGGGGTGCGCCACGCTGGTGCTGCCCGACAGTGCTCGCGAACTCGCCGAACACCTGCTCGCCTTCGGTGCTGAGGATGTCTTGCTAGCTTTTGCCTTTCGCAGCCGCCCAATACGCCTTGAGCCACTGCTGCAGTATGCCGTAGAGCAGCACACGCCTGTGGTGCTGATCAGCGACACCATCGGCCCGTTAGTCCGCCCACAGCCGCACCTGTTGCTGTCCGCACCACGTGGCACCTCCGGTGATTATCAGACACTCACCGTGCCGATGGCGATCTGCAATGCCCTCGTTCTTACCCTCGCCCGCCTGGACAACGGGCGTTCGCTCAGCTCGCTCCGCCGCCTGGAAACGCTGCTCGGTCGATTTCGCGATAACGAAGGTAGGTGATTGCAATGCTGATGCACCGGCTTATCTTGTTCCTGCTGGCCACTATTGTCGTTTTGTCCGCCTGCGGCACTGCCGCCCCGTCCGCACCGGCTACGCCCGCCGCTGTCGCCACCGAAGCGCCCACAGTACCCGTCGTCACCGAAGCAGCTACCGCTGCGCCCACAGAAGCCTCTGCCGCACCTGCCACCACGACGGCCCCCGCCGCCGATGTGTTGAACGGCGCGGATCTCGCAGCACTCGTCGCCGCTGCCCAGGCCGAAGGCCAGGTGACGGTCTATTCTTTCACCAGCCGTATTGCCCGTGTGGAAGAAGCTTTTGAGGCCGCTTACCCCGACATCGACCTGATCGGCGTCGATATCTCCTCGACCGAGCAGATCGCTCGTATTAAGGCCGAACTCGCCGCCGGTGCCGCCGGTGCCGATGTCGCCTATCTTAGCGATGCTCCTGTTGTGTTCGGCGAATTGGTGCAAGCCGGGGCGCTGGAGGCCTTTGTTCCGCCACAATTCGCTGAGCGCGTGCCGACAGAGTACCAGGCTCCGCTGCTCGCCAACCGCCTTTCGACCAAGGTGCTGATGTATAACGAAGCTGCGCATCCCGATGGCGCGCCGATCAGCAACCTCTGGGAATTGACCCAGCCCGAATGGGCCGGCCGCGTGGTGATGGTCGACCCGCAGGTACGCGGCGATTACCTCGATCTGATGACCGAATTTGTGCTCCAGGCCGATGCCTTCGCCGCCGCCTACGAGCAGCTCTATGGGCGTCCGATCGAACTCACCGACGGGCGCAGAACGCGGGCGAACAGTTCATTCGCCAGCTCTTCGCCATGGATCTGGTGTTGGTCGACGACACCGACGCCGTCAACGCCGCCGTCGGCCCGATCGACCAGGCGAACCCGCCGCTAGGTTTCACTACGTACTCCGACCGCCGTGATAACGAAGATGAGGGCTGGGCGCTGCAAGTGGCGAACGATGTGGAGCCAGCACCGGGCATCATCTTTCCGGCGGTGCTCGGCATTGTGCAGAATGCCGAGCACCCGGCGGCGGCGCGGCTGCTGATCCATTTTATGATGGGTGATGACAGCGCTGAGGGCGGCCCCGGCTTTGCACCCTTCTATGTGGCGGGAGATTATGCCACGCGCACCGATATCACACCACATCCCGACGCTATCTCGCTCAACGAGTTCCGCGCCTGGCCGATCGACCCGGCTCGCAGTCTGACCATTCGCCAGGACGTGGCCGATCTCATCCTGACTCTGCAGTAGCAATCGCTGGGTGCCTACAGCGCGACCTGTGGGCGCCCGGCACCCGTCATCCCCAACGAGGTTATCTATGGCTGGCAAGCTTCAGTCCTCGGCATCTGTGCCGCCGAGGCGGCTTGGCTCGATGGTTTTGCTGCTGCGTCTCCGCCAGCCCAGTGTGCTGCTCGGCCTGGCTCTGGTAGCGCTGCTAACGCTGTTGGTGCTGCTGCCTCTAACGCGCTTGGTGGGCGTCACCTTAGGCCCCGAAGGCCGCGTCGCCTGGAGTGAGGTGCTGGCGAGCAACCTGGCTCCGAACCTGTTCTGGCGACGCTGCTGAATACGATGTTGGTCGGCGTGGCGGTGGCCGCCGTCTCTACGCTGTTGGGCGGATTCCTGGCCTGGCTGGTGATGCTCACCGATATACCGGGCCGCGCCATGCTCGGTATGCTCGGCTCGATTCCCTTCGCCTTGCCAGCCTTTGCCCTGGCGATGACATGGGAGTTTCTCTTTCGCAACGACCGTCTCGGTGGCGAGGTAGGCTTTCTTGCTGCCGCTGGCTTGCCCATTCCCGACTGGCTGGCCTGGGGCTTGATCCCGATCGTGCTCACGCTCGCGGCCCACTACTTTTCGCTGACCTTTCTGCTGATCAGTGCGGCCCTGGCCTCGGTGAACAGCGAACTGCTGGAAGCCGCTGAGATGACCGGGGCTAGCCGGGCGCGGGTGCTGCGCGCTATCACGATGCCGGTGGTCTCCCCCGCGATCATCTCGGCGGCGCTGCTGGCCTTCGCCGAGGCGATCAGTAACTTCGCAGTACCCGCCCTGCTCGGCTTACCTGTGCGCTTCTATACGCTATCCACCCGGCTCTACGGCGCCATTCGCACCGGCCAGGAAGAGCGCGGTTATGTGCTGACGGTGCTGGTGATCCTGCTTGCCGCTGTGGTCTTGTTCGCCAGCAGCCGTATTACTCGCGGACGCTCGTTTAGCACCATCACCGGAAAGGGCGGTCGCAAACAGCGCCAACGACTGGGTGCCTTGCGCTGGCCGCTGTTTGTGCTCGCTATGGCGCTCTGCACCGCTACAACCATCCTTCCCGCATTGGCCCTGCTGCTCTCTAGCTTCACCCGGCGCACTGGCTCGCTGGCTGGCGGGTTGACCAGCCATTTCTGGCTCGGCCAGTCCGATCCCTCGTTTGCGCAAGGCCAACGCGGCGTTTTGCGCAACCCCGAGGTGCTCAGCGCAAGTTTTAACACGATCTTGCTCGGCCTGGCGGTGGCAGTGATCACGGCGGTGCTCGGCCTGTTGATCGGTTATGTAGTGGCGCGTGGCCGCATCGGCTTGCTGGGTGATATCGTCGGCCTGCTCAGCTTTCTGCCTTTTCTGATGCCGGGTATTGCCTTTGGTGCCATGTACATCGCCCAGTTTGGCCAGCCCTTCGGCCCCATCCCCGCGCTGTACGGCACACTGGCCATCCTTGTGCTGGCTGGTGTGGCCCACTCCTTGCCCTTCGCCGCCCAGTCGGGCCGCACCGCGATGGGCCAGGTGTCGAGCGAGATCGAAGAGGCGGCTGTGATGACGGGAGCCAATTTCTGGCGTCGCCTGCTCGCCATCCTCGTACCGCTAACCCTACGCGGGATCACCGCCGGTACGGTGCTCGTTTTTACCAAAATGGCCCGCGACTTATCGCTGACAGTGCTGCTGGTGACGCCGACAACGACGCTGCTCAGTGTGCTGGCCTTCCGCTACGCCTCCGAGGGCTTCGCCCAGTTCGCCGCCGCGATCACGTTGGTGATCGCGCTGCTCTCGGTGGGCGCTACGCTGTTGGCGCGCCGCCTGCAAGGCGCGTCTCAGCCGTGGAGTGAGAGATAAGCTATGAGCGCACCTGGGATCAGTATTCGCGCTTTGTCCAAGCGCTTCGGCACCGTTGCCGCCGTCGATGCCGTCGACTTGTCTGTGCCCGCCGGGGGCTTTCTGGCCTTACTCGGCCCGTCGGGATGTGGCAAGACCACTATCTTGCGTATGCTGGCCGGGCTCGAAGAACCCAGCGGCGGCGAGATTGTGTTTGGTGAACGCACGGTCGCCGATGGGCGTCGCGGTGCGCTTGTGCCGCCCGGCCAGCGCAATATCGGCCTGGTATTTCAGAGCTACGCTTTGTGGCCGCATATGACGGTGCGCCAGAACATCAGCTGGCCACTCAAGGTGAAGAGCTGGACTAGCTCAGAGATCAAGCGGCGCGCGACGAGGTGCTCGATCTGCTGGCGATCGGCAGCCTCGCCGAGCGCTACCCGCATCAGATCAGCGGTGGGCAACAGCTCTGGGCACAAGAGCGTGTGCTGCTTGATTGGAAGCCCAATTCGCGGCTAACATTACATAATGTGGCTGAGAAAACAGGTGTTTCACTTGATAGCGTGCTCCGGTTGCGTAACGGACATTCTACCCGCAGTGATGCGACGCTGATACCGCTTGTTGCACAATATGACGCGATGATTGCTGCATCGGGGTTTACTACGGTTAAGCGAAATATCGTCCGTATTCCACAGGTAGTC
>JAAUTF010000291.1 GCA_012031775.1 Candidatus Altimarinota bacterium
TCGCAAGCCGCACGAACGGCGTTATCGTCGATGTGGGCGCTGACGCGCGTGTGCAGGCGGCGCAGATCCAGGCCGACACTCTGACGGCCTGCCCCTACGCTAAGAATCTGCTCGCCGACGAGATCAAGCGCATTGTGGACGCGTACCGCGCGCTGAACGGTGCGCTGGAATACCTGGTGCTCGTTGGCGACGACAGCGTCATTCCGGACTATCGGCTACCCGACAATTCCGGCGTCGAAGGCGGTTTGCAGAGCGACTTCGCAGCCTCTGTGCGCGAGGGCAGTTCGTTACGCGCAGCGAATGCGCTGAACTTCATCCGCTCGCAGGAGCCTTATGGTGCATCGGCGCGCGTGACGCGCGGCTCGCTGACGTTCCTGAGCGGCGACCTGGCGGTTGGCCGGTTGGTGGAGACAGCCTGGGAGGCGACGCAGGCGATCAATGCCTACTTAGCCACGCCCGACGGTGTGCTGCGGCCTAGCTCGGCGCTGCTGACAGGGTACGACTTCTTTAACGATGTGCGGGCGGCGCTGGAGGCCGAATTCGAGGCCGGAGCCGGCGTTGAAGCAAACTTCCTGGAGCAACTCGACAACCGCGGCCCTGACGATGACGATGCCTGGAGCAGCGAGCAATTGCGCGAGTTGCTCTTTGAGCAGCGCCACGACCTGATCTTCCTTGGCGCACATGCCTCGCCCGAGAGCGCGCTGGCCGCCGATTATAACCTGGCCGCCGTGCTGCAGTCGCGCGAGCTACAGACGCGCGGCGATTTCAGCGGCAGCCTGGTGATCAGCATTGGCTGCCACCTGGGCTACAACATCCCGCGCGGCGACGCGCTCTACAGCGGCGATGACTGGGCACAAGACTTCCTGGCGCGTGGTGCGACCGTGGTGGCGGCGACGGCCTATCAGTTCGGCGATACCGATTTCATCGAGTACGGCGAGCGGCTCTACCTCGAACTGGCACGCCAGCTCCGCGCCGATAGTGGCGCACCGATCGCGCTCGGCACCGCGCTGAAGCAGGCCAAAGCGAACTATCTGGCGGCCACGCCGGTAGTAGATGGCATTCACGAGAAGACCTTGCTCTCGGTCTCGATCCTGGGCCTGCCGATGTACGGTGTGGATTTTGCCAACCGCAGCGCGCAAAGCGTACCGGCCTCGATCGTGGCTGCAAACACGCCAACCTTGAGCGAAGCGCTGCCCTATGCTGATGTGGCGGTCGAACCAGCGCTCAGTTTGCAGGCCGAAACGATCGCCGACATCGAGAACCCCGGTGCCACGATCGCGGCGAGCTATGTTAGCGGCGAGAACGGCGCGATCTCGGCTGTCCCCGGCGAGCCAGTGCTACCGCTAGTGCGGCGCAACGTCGGCGTAGACGGCAAGATCCTGCGCGGTGCGTTGTTCCTGGGCGGCAGGTACGGCGAACAGGGCGGGCAGCGTGCCTTGACAGCAGCGCCGGCGATCGAGCGTAGCGCGTTCAATCCGATCTTCTTTAGCGATGTGCTCTTCCCGGTGCGTTTCTGGAACACGAGCCTGTTCGCTGCGCGCGACGGCGGCCCAACCTGGCTGAACCTCAGCCCGGCGCAGTTCCAATCGCAGGCGACCGGCGCCACAAGCGGCAAATGGCGCAGCTTTAGTGCTACCCAGTTTCGTATCTTCTATGCTGACGCGAACGCCCCGCAGCCGTTCGCGGCCCCGCAGATCGTGCGCGTCGACGTGCGCCCGGCGGCGGGCGGTGCGGTGGATGTGAGCGTCGATGTGCAGGGTGACACGCCCGGCGATATTCGCCAGGTTGCGGTGACATATACGGCGGCCTGTGCTGCGGACACTACTTGCAGCGGTGAGTGGCGTTCGGCCTTTCTGACGCGGAGCGGCGGCAGCACCTGGAGCGGTAGCTTCAGCCCGGATTTCAGCGGCGCGGTGGCGCTCTTTGTGCAGGCGGTGAACAGCGGAGGCCTGGTAGGTGTGAGCACAAATAGCGGCGAGTTGTACACGCCGCAACTGCCGGTAACTGTGCCGCCAGGCGGGCCGCTCACTACACAGCTGGAGTTTATCGGCGCGCCTGCGAGCAGCCCGCTCTATGTGCCGGTGAATCTGAGCGCCCGGCTCAGCCAGCTCAACCCGAACCAAGCGCTGGCGGGGCGGCGCGTACTCTTCACGCTTGGCTCGCAGCAGGCCTATGCAACGACCGATGGCGATGGGGTGGCGAGTGTCACGCTGCGCCCACGCGACGAGGCCGGAGCTACAAGCATCGGCGTGAGCTTCGCGGGCGATGCAGCGCTTAAGCCAGTAGCGATAAGCGCAGGCTTTCGCATCGGTAAGCGCGCTACTAGCCTGAATTATCTGAGCGATGACACGATCACGATCAGCGAGGGCCAGGCGGTGGGTGCCGATGTGCGCCTGCTCGATGAGAGCGGGCGACCCTTATCCAGCGCGGCATCTACTACGTCGCGACATCGAGCGGCGGCAGCTTCCCGCTGGTGGCCCTGACGGACGGCCAGGGCTTCGCGCGGCTCGATGGTGTGGCGCTTGCGCCCGGCAGCTATACGCTGACGGCCTATTTTAACGGTGCCATCCCCGGCATCGGCACGCTCGAAGATCAGGCTTACACGGACGCGCAGACGAGTGGGCGCACCTTGATTATCAACCCGGCACCCGGCACAGCACCGCAGATCGTCTCGCCGCCGGTGACCGATGGCGGGCAGGGTCAGCCCTACTCGTACCGTGTTGTGGCCTCTGGCACACCGCGCCCAAGCTTTGCGCTGGCGAACGCGCCTAGCGGGATGGTCATCGATGCGCAGAGCGGTGTGATCTTCTGGACGCCGAGCGGCCAGGGGAGCTACCAAGTCACCGTGGCGGCGACGAACGGTGTTCCCGACACTGCAACGCAGACCTTCACAGTTGTGGTGGGCGGGCAGCCGCAGGCGCAGCCGGTAAGCCCGGTGTTGGAGTGTGTGCGCTACCTGGGGTCGGGCAACTATGTAGCGCGCTTCGGCTACAACAACCCGAACAGCTTCGAGGTAGGCATTGCGCTCGGGGCGGCGAATACATTCACACCGGCCCCGGAAGCTCGCGGCCAGCCAACACTGTTTGCACCCGGCCGTCAGGTGAACGTCTTCGAGGTGCCGTTCGACGGTGGTAACCTGGTGTGGACGCTGAACGGCAAGACCGCGACGGCTTCAAACAACCCGTCACAGCGCTGTAGCGATAGCATCAGCGATAGCGGCCTGATGGTCTCGCTGCGTAACGACCGTAGCAGCCCGGTCGCGCTGGCGGGCGCGGCCTTGACGGGCGATGTATTCATCTTCTATACGTCGAGCGAACGCGTGCGCAAGGTGCGTTTCTTCCTCAACCGCACAGATGGCAACCCCTTCAATAACGACTGGACGGCACCTTTCGACTTTGTTAACACGCCGACGGGCAGCCTGGCGCGGCCCTACCGCACCAGCCGCCTTGGCAACGGCCAGCATACCATCTACGTCGTCGTCTATTACAGCGACGGGCGTGTGGTACAGGAAAGCGCGACCTTTACGGTTGCGAATTGAGCTTAGAGCTTACAGCAGCAGAGCGCAGCGGGGGTTGGCATTGCCAGCCCCCGCTACGCATTTTAGACAGTGCCGCCAGGCGTGTTGAGGAAATTCTGAAGTAGCTGCTTGCCGGCGTCGGTCATAATCGACTCGGGGTGGAACTGCACGCCCTCGACGGGGAACTCGCGGTGGCGCAAGCCCATAATTAAGCCGTCGTCAGTCCAGGCGGTAATATCAAGCTCCTGCGGCAGATCGTCGCGGCGCACGATCAATGAATGGTAACGCGTGGCGGGAAAGGGTTGCGGCAAGCCAGCGAACACCCCAACATCGTTATGGCTGATCTGCGAGACCTTGCCGTGCATCACCTCGTGGGCGCGCACAACGGTGCCGCCGTAGGCCTGGCCGATCGCCTGATGGCCCAGACAAACCCCGAGCAGCGGAATATGCGGCCCTAGCTCCTGGATCAGGGCGACGCTGATACCGGCCTCGTTGGGCGTACATGGCCCAGGGCTGATCACAATACGCTCAGGGCGGCGCTGCGCAATCTCGGCGACGCTGATCTTGTCGTTGCGCACGACTTCGACATGTGCCCCAAGCTCGCAGAGGTATTGGTAGAGATTGTAGGTGAAGGAGTCGTAGTTATCGAGCAGCAAAACATGCATGGCGCTCTCACAGTGTAAAAAGATAATGAGGGAATGGTAGATCGAGATGGCGTCGGCGTCAAGGCGATGGGGATCAATGCGCGGGGCGATGGGGGCGATGCGCGTGTGATGGCGATGATCGCGTTGCAGTGCGCTGAGTCGCCTGGGCGATCTCGTATCAGGAGGGCATCAGCGAAGCGTCAGCCACCGAGTCATCGTCTCGTCATGGTGCGGGGCTGACACTACGAGGTCGGGTCGTTAGAATGGCGGCAGGCTACTATTCGACCACGGGAGACCTCATCATGCTCCGACAACTGCTGTTTACTGTGGGATGCGTCGCGTTGGCGCTCACGATCATTCTCGCTGCGCGCAGCGCCGTCGCCTATACCGACGCAGCTGCATATCGTCCCGACCAGGTGACCCTAACGCCAGACGATGGCTCCACGGGGGGCGAGCTGCAGAGCATCGGCGATGGCTATCTCTCGCCCGTTACCCAGGCGGCGCGCCCATTCACCCATGCGCTGCTGCGTTGGGAAGCGGTTGAGCCCGTTACTGATACGCTTACGCTGGAACTGCGCCGGAGCGCCGATGGCGCGACCTGGAGCGAATGGCTGCCGGTGTATGAAGACCCTGACCTGTGGATGCCGGAGGACGGCGACGGCGTCTACTGGAGTCAGGTGCTCTACGCTGGTGGTGAGATGCGCTTCTGGCAGGTGCGTGTGCGGCTCGATGCCACCCCGGATGGCCGCTTGCCAACCTTGCACCGTATCGAGGTGAACACCGTCGATGCGCGCTTCGGCCCCGCTGCTGAGCCACCGGCGACAACAAATAGCGTCGGACGGCCTTCCACCGTAAGCCGCCAGAGCTGGGGCGGGCCGGAGATCGACTATCACAGTATCGACCCGAAGTACCGCAAGGTGACGCATATGGTCGTTCACCACACCGCCGATCCGAACCGGCTGATTGGCCAGGAGAGCAACTGGTCGGACCGTGTGCGCGCGATCTGGTCTTTTCATACCTACACCCGCGGTTGGGGCGATGTTGGCTACAATTTCCTGGTCGACCCGAACGGTGTGGTCTATGAGGGGCGCGAGGCGGCGACGATGCAGTAGGATTCCACGACACCGGCAATTTCGGCTCGATGGGTGTGGTGCTGATCGGCACGTTCGCCAGTGTGGAGCCAACCGGGGCCGCGCAGGAAAGCCTGGTGCAGCTGCTGGCGTGGAAAGCCGAGCATCGCGGTATCGATCCCTTGGGGCGATCTTTCTACTACGGCTGCTCGATCTCGAAATACTGCAACCCCTTTAATACGGGCGGGATCGTCGAAAATATCTCTGGGCATCGCCAGGTGACGCCTGGCCACACCACGTGCCCCGGCGATATTTTGCTCAATCTACTGCCGCAGATCCGCAGCCGGGTAGCCGAGCGCCTCAATGGCGCACCCGATGTTGTTGTGCCGGATAACGGCGACTTGCTGATCGATAATTTGGAAGACAGTATGGGGCGCAGCAGCGCCAACTGGTATGCGCGCGCCTGTGGCCTGAACGGCCAGACGCACTATACCTACGCCACCGACCGTGTCGAAGAGAGCACGAACAGCGCGATCTGGCGGCCTAACACTTTGCCGGACGGGCGCTATCGTGTGTATGCGCACATTCCGCAGGGCTGCGGTATCGCGCCGCCACCTTATGCAAGTGAGCAAGCGCGCTACCAGGTTACGCACGCTGCCGGTACCACCGAGGTGCGTGTCGATCAGAACACGGCGCAGCAGTGGGCCGATCTCGGTGAGTACGATTTTGTTGGCGGGCAGGGCGCGGTGAGTCTGAGCGACCTGAGCGGTGAGCCGTACAATGCGCGCAAAGTCATTTTCTTCGATGCGGTAAAGTGGGAACGTGTTGAGCGGGCCAGTATCGAGCTGTTGAACGTGCGCTACGACCGGAGTGACGTGCCCGTGGGTGAATTGCTGCAGGTGACGTTTACGGTGCGCAACAATGGCGATGTGGCGGTGCAGGGCCAGAGCCCCGAGGCCTCGCAGTACGAGGCTGGCGGCTACGATAGCATCAACGGCTATGCCTACGACGAGGGCGAGTGCGTCTTCGCACCCGAGGGCAGCGCCTACCCGACTTTCCCGAAAGAGACGGGGCGTTTCCGGTTGCTGCTCGGCAGCGACCGCGAGGTTGCCTGCGGTGCCGACAGTGGCGGCTATAGCTGGCGCTGGGGGTTGAACGGCGACTTGCAACCAGGCGAAGTGCGCGAGGTGATCGGTTATGTGCGCTTCCGCACCCCTGGCCCGGTGACTTTGCGTGCCGGTGCCATTCAGGAGTATGTGGGCTACAGCGCGCAAGACAGCTTCGGCGCGACGATCAATGTGGTGCCGGAGCGCCTTGCGCCGGTGGCGATGGCCTATAGCCCCGATCTCCAACCGCTGGCGGTTGTCTATCGGCTGGGCATCATCCCCGATAGCCTGCTGGCACGTACCGAGGATGCGCAGTCGGTGATCAAGGGCGAGCGGGTGGGCAGCTTCGCCTGGAACGGTCAGGCGCTGAACTGGGGCTTAAGCGGCCCGCTGACCGATGGCGGGGTGCCGATCGAAGACCAATTCGTCATCGAGCAGACGCGCGTCTTTTTGGCACCGCAGAGCGGGCTGTACACTTTCCGCCTGACCGCCGACGATGGCGCTTGGCTGTGGGTGAACGGGCAGTTGGTGGTGAGCGACTTCGCTTTCCGCGACGCATCCGAGGCCCCGACCGGCTCGATCTACCTGGATGCCGGACGGCACGTGTTGGCCTTCAAGTCCTTCGACCGCAGCGGCGAGGCACAGGCGGGCTACGATGTACAGGGCCAGACGGGTGCGGCTTTCGTGCGCCGATCGATGGCCTCGGCGGTGGCAGCCCACAAACGAGCGATTTCCCGGTGGCAGGTGTCTTCCGCCGTCTGGGTGGCCTAACGATCGCCGCCGACGATCTGGGCGGTAGCGGGGTGGTGATGCTGCGTTTTGCGATCAACGGGGCGCAAGGCGAGGGCTTCGGCAACGTGCTGACGCTCGGCCAGTTGCCGCCGGGCGATTATGTGGTGCAGTACAGCGCGGTAGACGCGATGGGCAACGAATCGGCGCTGCAGGAGATGCGTTTCACCGTCGCCCCGGCAGAGCTGAACGAGGTAACGCGGCTTTACCTGCCACTGATGCGATCGACGAGCAGCGGAACCTGTCGCTGAAGACGTGCTAAAGCGAGCGGGGTCGCGCACGCGCGACCCCGTTCGTTTAGCGCTGTTTCCACATCGAAATATGCAATCTAGTGTCGTAGCCGCAA
>JAAUTF010000292.1 GCA_012031775.1 Candidatus Altimarinota bacterium
CTGACTTCTGACTTCTGACTTCTGACTTCTGACTTCTGACTTCTCAAGAATTCAAGCACTTCGCGCACTTTCTGCGCCAATGCGGCCGCTGAGAACGGCTTATGCAGCAGATTTGTGCCAGGGTCGAGCCAGCCCTGCGACGAGATCGCATTATCGGTGTAGCCCGAGATATAGAGCACTTTCAGGTCGGGTTTGCGCTTGGTCAGCTCCTCGGCTAGCGCGCGCCCGCTGCGGCGCGGCATAATCACATCCGTCAGTAGCAGATCGATCGTATCGAGCGCGTGCTGCTCTAACACATCGAGCGCTGCCTCGCCATTGCTCGCCTCGATCACCCGATAGCCCTGCGCGCGCAGGACACGCGCTGCCAGATCGCGCACCAGTCCCTCGTCTTCTACCAGCAACACCGTTTCTGCACCGCGCGGCAGCTGTTCGTCTGGCGTGGCGCGCACGGAGCGTTCCGCCGTGCCCTTTGCGCGCGGCAAATAGATCTTCACCGTCGTGCCCCGGCCAAGCTCCGAATAGATCCAGATCGTGCCACCGTGCTGCTGTACGATACCATAACATGTCGCGAGGCCCAGGCCGGTGCCGTGCCCTGGCTCTTTAGTGGTAAAAAACGGCTCGAAGAGGTGCTGCTGCACCTCTTCGCTCATGCCGACGCCAGTGTCGCTGATGGCCAACATAACATATGGGCCGGCCGCAGTGGCGTGATGCTGGCGTGTATATGCGTGGTCGAGCAGCGCATTGCTGGTCTCGATCGTGAGAATGCCGCCTCGGCATGGCATCGCGCGCGTTCACCACCAGGTTGATCACCACCTGCTCGGCCTGCGAGGGTCGATCTGCACGCCCCATAAAGCTGCGCTCTGCACGATACGCAGCTCGATATCCTCGCGAACCAGCTGCTGCACTATCGGGCGCATATCGGCGATCAGTTCGTCGAGCCGGATCAGCTGCGGGTCGCTGATTTGGCGGCGGGCAAAGGCGAGCAGCTGCCGGGTGAGGTTAGTAGCGCGCTCGGTAGCTAGCTTCACCTGCTGCAGATCCTGTACCGCAGGGTTGCCCGGCGGGATCGTTTCGCGCGCCAGTTCGGTAAAGCCACCGATCGCCACCAGCAGATTGTTAAAATCGTGCGCAACCCCGCCTGCTAGCCGCCCGATGCCTTCCATCTTACGAGCTTGCAGGAGCTGCGCTTCTAGCCGCAAACGCTCGCCGATATCGCGCCCGGTGATGATTGCCACCGGTGCCCCCTGCCAGATCGCCGCCACGCCCGAGGCCTCGAACCATTGCCAACGCCCATGCACATCGCGAAAGCGAAACATCGTCGTCGGGTGTGTATGGTCATCGATCTGCGACCAGGCCGCAAGCACGTGCGGCAGATCATCGTGATGCACGAGATCCCAGGCCGAGCGCCCGAGCAAGGCCTCGCTTGGATGGCCGAGCACGCTGAAGAACGAGGGGCTTGTATAAACGAAGCGCGACTCCTGATCAAGAATCGAGATTAAATCGGCAGAGTTATCGGCGATCAGACGATAACGTGCTTCGCTTTCGCGCATACTGGCTTCGATACGCTGGCGCTCTGCCAGATCGGCCTGCAATTGCTCGTTCAGGTACTTGGCATCCAATAGCGCGTCGCGCAGCGCAACGCTAAAGCGCCCTAGAAACAGCGAGAGCGCCACCATAAGTAAGGTTACCGTGGAGATAGTGATAAAGACTAGCCGATCGCGCTGCTCCTCGGTCATATTGTCGGACAGCGGCAGCGTATATTCACGCACACTGGCCGCCACGACGAGCGCCACGCAGAGGGCGGCTAGCACCAGCATCCAGCGCGGCGAGGCCAGCAGACCTACCAGCAAAACTGGCACAATCAGGAAAATCAGCACACCCTGGCTATCTCGTAGCCCGGTGACCGTCAGGCTGGCGGCGATCGCAAAAAGAAAGCAGAACGCCGCCAGAATCGCTGCCCGCCGCAGCTGCCCGCGCCGTAAAATAACAAGTGCCAATGCGTTGCCAAGCAGCACCACAAGGTTCCCGCAAACGACTAGCCACCACGACCAGCCGCGCAGCGGTGCCATAACCGTGATATACATGCCGATAATACTGATAGACATCAGCGCTACCAGCATGAGCTGCAATGGTCGCGCTAGGCGCGCCTCGAGCCGATCTGTTATCTGTAACACCGTGAGGCGCGTCCACAATCGCTGCAGCATAATCTTCCTTACTATGGGCCTTGTTCGAGGGCCGCTAGGGCGATTATAAAACGAATCGTGCGACAACCTGCTTGCGCGATTTGGTATTTCTGAACTATCTCTGGAAGAACCACTGATGGTAACACTGATCCGCTTGACGTATAATTACCTATAGGGACTTTATGTGGCAACTGCATCCGCTCTTCACCATCAACCTGATCGCTGCCGGGCTGGCCGCATTTACGATTGCGGTCGCTGCCAGACGGCATTCAACCCCAGGCGCATCTGCTCTGATCGCGCTGATGTTGGGCGTTACGCTCTGGTCGCTGGCGAGTACGCTCGGGCCGCTCCGCAGCGATCTGTCGTGGCAGCTCTTCTGGGCCAATACAACCTATTTCGGTGTTGGCCTGGTGCCTACCTGCTGGATGCTCTTCGCTTTAAAGTACACCGCGCACCCCCGTGCCCACGATCGCCGCATGTACCTGCCGCTGTCGATCGAGCCGATCCTGGTCTTAATTCTGGTCTGGACAAACGACGCGCACATGTTGTTCCGCTCCGACATGCAGCTTGTTGAAAGCAGCGGGCTGTTGTTGCTCACCGCAACACGCGGCCCTGCCTTCTGGCTACACACGGCCTATGCCTACACGTTGTTGATCTCTGGTAGCCTGCTGCTGATCTGGCACGTCAGTCGCATGCGTCGGCTCTATCGACTCCAGGTCGGCACGCTCCTGATCGGCATCAGCGCCCCGTGGATCGGGAATATCATCTTTTTGAGCGGTATGAGCCCGCTGCCCAACCTCGATCTTACCCCGATGGGCTTTGCTATCTCGGGCCTGGCGCTGGTGTGGGATCTGCGACGGCTCGGTTTGCTCGATATCCTACCAGTTGCGCGTGATACGCTGATCGAGCAGATGGTCGATGGCGTCGTTGTGCTCGATCAACGCGGGCGGGTGGTTGATCTTAATCACGCCGCGCGCACAACACTGGGCCTTCCCGTTGGGGCAGCTATTGGCGAACCAGCGCAACAGGTTTTTGCCTCCTGGCCGCAGCTCACCGAGCGCCACCTGTATCAAGCAACCGAAGTCTCGGTCGAGATCGAGCGCCACGATAGCGCTGGCTCGCGCTGCTTCGATGTGCGTGTGTCACCTTTGCCCGGTAGAGATAATCAGGATGGCGGGCGCTTAAATTGTCTGGCGTGATAGTACGGCGCGCAAGCAGGCCGAAGAACAGGTGAAGGGTCTCAACGAGCGCTTGCGGATGCATGTGCGCGATACGCCGCTCGGCTATATCGAGTGGGATCGCAACTTGCAGGTACGCGTGTGGAATGGCGCGGCAGAGCGCATTTTTGGCTATGCCGAAGACGAAGTGCGCGGGCGTATGGTGCGCGAGCTGATTGTTCCGCGGCGTCTCTGGCCCATGATCGATCAGCTGCACCATCAGTTAGAGCAGCAGTCTGGTGGTCGCCGAAGCACGAATGTCAACTGCACGCGCGACGGGCGCGAGATCATCTGCGAGTGGTACAACACGGTGTTTGTAGATGCCGGCGGAACGGTCACCGGTTGGGCTTCGCTGGTTGAGGATATCACTGACCGCACGCGCACCGAAGCGGCGTTGGCGCAGGCGAACCATAACCTGCACGCGCGTGTCGATGAGCTGATCGCGCTGAGCCGCATCACCCAGACGATTGTGAGTGAGCCATCGCTGACGGCTATTCTCGCGATTGTGGCCGAACGGATCACTAGCCTGCTGGATGTCGCCGCGAGCGCGATTGTGCTGCAAGGTCAGGAACCGCACCTGCTGCGCATCGTTGCCCAGTATAGCCGTAACCCGGCGGTGAACCTGATCGGTACATCTGTGCCACGTGATGTCGTGCCGCCAGCGCTGCTCGATGCGCTCACGCGCCGGTCGATTCTGCTCGCGCAGGCCGATGTCGTAACGCTCGCTCCACTTTTTGGCCTCGACCCGACAGCTGCCTATTGCAGTGGGGTGATGCTTACGCCGCTCTTGATGCACAATACCCTTCAGGGCTGTATTGTTGTCACCAGTGACCGCGCCGACGAGTTGCACGAGCCTGCGGTCGCTCGTCTGGTCGAGACGATCGCTGGCCAGTTGAGCGGTGTTATCGAGCGCGCGCGCCTGTTGGAGCTAGCAGAGCTGGCGCGCGAGGCAGCCGAGGCGGCGAGCCGGGCAAAAAGCCACTTTCTTGCTTCGATGAGCCACGAGCTACGCACGCCGCTGCACGCCATTCTAGGCTATACACAACTGCTGCAGCGCAACGGCTTTGATGCTGCACTCCAGAGCGATGCGCTACGGCAGATCGAGCAGAGTGGCGATCATTTGCTGGCGTTGATCACCGACTTGCTCGATCTCGCCAAGATCGAAGCCGGTACCGTCTTGCTCACCGAAGACGTGGTCTATCTTGCCGCGCTGCTGAACGATATCGCGGCTTCTGCACGCCTGCAGGCGCAGCACAAAGGGCTAAACTTTACCTTCGCTATTAACCCTAACCCTGCCGCCGAGTTTATCGAGTTGCCCACGACGGTGCTTGCCGATGCTCGTCGTCTGCGCCAGATCTTGTTGAACTTGCTGAGTAATGCGATCAAGTTCACCGATTCTGGTGATGTCGCGCTCAGCGTTAGCTTTGCCCCCGCTCCAACCGGGGAAGGTCGCTGGAGCCTACGCTTTCAGATCGACGATACCGGCGTGGGTATCGCAGCCGACGACTTGCCGCGTATCACCGAACCCTTTCAACAGGCGAGTACCGCCGAGCGCCGCGTCGACGGTGCTGGTCTGGGGTTGGCGATCTGTGTCGAGTTGCTGCGGCTGATGGGAAGCGAGTTGAAGATGAGTAGCGCGCACGGGCACGGCAGCAGTTTCTGGTTTACCCTGGTGCTCACCGAAGGGCCGAATGAGTACACAAGCACGGCAGGAGCTACCACGCTTGCCAGTTTGCGGGTGAATGGGACTGGGCGGCGCGTGCTTATTGTCGACGACGACACGATAAGCCGCCGCCTGTTGAAGAGCATTCTCGAAAGTAGCGGCTTTACCGTGCTCGAGGCTAGCGATGGTGAGGAGGGCCTAAGCCTTGCCCAGACCGCCCACCCCGATCTGCTGATCGTCGATGCTCTGATGCCACGTCTCAATGGTAGCGAGTTGATCGCATCGCTGCGTCAGCAACCGGCCTTTCGACGTACAATTATGGTAACCATCTCGGCCAATGTTACCGAGGCCCAGCAGCGTGAAAGCAGCGAGGCGGGCAGCGATCTCTTTTTGATGAAACCGCTGAATATCGATCACCTGCTCGTGACGATCGATCAACTGCTGAGTGCGAGCACAGACCAGAGCCGTTGGCCCGCTGCTCATCTGGCGCTCCCCTCGGCGCTGGTCTGGCCATCGCTACGCGAACTCGCCGAGTTGCACAATCTGGTTGTGGTCGGCGATCTGCGGGCGCTGATGCAACGAACCACCGAGCTTGCAGCCGCGCACGCTGAATTGGTACCGTTTGCGCGGGAGGTACAGCGCTCTGCCGAGGCCTTCCAACTTGATGCCCTGCACGCCCTGTTTACGATTGCGCGGCGCGATGCAGCCAAAGTCTATGAGGTTACGGATGAACACTACGGCTAACATCCTGGTTGTCGACGACCACGCTGCGAATCTGGGCTTGCTCTTCCACGCCCTTGAGCGCGCAGGCTACACTGTGCGTGTTGTGAACAGCGGCGAGCTTGCCCTGGAAAGTGCTCGCCTCGCAACCCCGGATCTGATTCTGCTCGATGTGATGATGCCCCATCTGGATGGCTTCGAGACGTGCCGCCGCCTGAAGAGCGACCCGCTCACGCGCGACGTGCCGGTGCTGTTTCTCACCGCACGCACCGATCCGGTCGACGAGGTGACGGGCCTGCAGGTTGGGGCTGTGGATTATATCACCAAGCCGGTGCAGATCGAGACGACGTTGGCGCGCATTCATACCCATCTGACCCTGCGCCGCCTTCAGCAGACGCTACAGCAGCAGAACAGCGATCTCGATGCCTACGCCCGCAGTGTTGCCCACGACTTAAAAACGCCGCTGACCACGATCATTGCGGCGGCCCAAATGATTTTGCTGAATCCTGAGGGCGCAGCGCCATCGGTCAAGCATTATGCAACCATGATCCGGCGCGCTGGTGGATCGGCAAATACGACGATTCACGAGCTACTGGCGTTGGCTGGAGTGCGCAAGGCGGATATTGTTCTCTTGCCGCTCGACATGGCCGCGATTCTTGAGCGCGCGCTCGATCGAATGAATATGGTGCTAGAGGAGCAAGCGGTGGAGGTGGTTCTGCCTGACTGCTGGCCAGCAGCGCTTGGTCACGCTCCCTGGGTCGAATTGATCTGGACGAACTATCTGAGTAACGGGCTGAAATATGGCGGCCGCCCACCGCAGTTGACGGTCGGTGCAACCGAGCAGGCCGATGGCATGCTGCGCTTCTGGGTGAAGGACAATGGGCCAGGGCTAACGCCCGAGGCCCGCGCGCAGCTCTTTGTGGAATGGCGACGGCTCCACGCCGGGCCGGAGGAGGGCCACGGCCTGGGCCTGGTGCTGGTGCGGCGTATGGCCGAACGCTTGAACGGCACCGTCGGCGTGGAACAAGCCCAAGACGGCGGTAGTATCTTTTACTTCAACCTGCCACGCGCGCACTAGGGACGCAGCACGCTGCGCCCCTGCCCTGCATCTTTACTTTGTTAGAGATCTTTGTCGGTGACGGCACCGAGCGAGCTGGTCGAAACGAGGCGAGCGTATTTTGCGAGCACGCCGCTTGTATAGCGCGGCGCGGGCTGCTGCCAGGCGGCGCGGCGGCGTGTAAGCTCCTCATCGCCAACGTTCAACTGCAACAGGCGGCGGTCGGCGTCGATCGTAATGCTGTCGCCCTCTTCGACCAGGGCGATTGTACCGCCGACAAAGGCCTCGGGCGCGACATGGCCGACGACGAGATCCTGCGGCTGAACAAGGAGCTGCCGGTCACGGCGCTCAACTTCGTCGGCAGCAAGCGCCGCCGCGCCCGCGACCAACGCCAGCCCGCGCAGAAAATTGTACACGCCAAAACTGGGATCAGCGGTGGCGACCAGCGGCACGACGTTCAAAAAGATGCCCAGTGCGATCAAAAAGATGCCGAGCGCGCCGACGAAAAAATGCCAGCGTCTTGAATTGATTCGCGCGTCGATTCAGCGAGCGCGTCGGAGCGACATTGCCGCATGATGCTAGGCGC
>JAAUTF010000293.1 GCA_012031775.1 Candidatus Altimarinota bacterium
TGTCACGGGGGATAGCTGACCTGGTCGCGCAGTGGCGAGTCCGCGTTGTTCGGAGAATCTTTTGTCAGCGCGGCATGATGATGGTAGGCTGGATCGTGGTGCTGTTGCTTGCAGCGGCGCTGCGGGCGGCGGCAGTGGTATATGGCCCCGAAGCGATGCTTTTTGTGCTGAGCGCGGTCGGCGGTTTTGCTTTAGGCGCATGGCTCGGCCAGCGCGAGCGGGCCAAAATGCGTTAGGGTTGCAGCGGGCTGCGCCCGTATGAGGCGAGTTGATCAATTAGGGGAGAGGCGCGAGCGTAGGCGGACAATGCTGCGGCGCAAGGGTGGCAGGCGCAGGATGAGCAGAGTGGCGAGGATCGCGCCGAAGATCAGAGCCTGGCGTGGATCTTTTGAGAGCCAGAGGTAGTGCAAGACAGCGAGCATGCCGGCTGGATAGATCAGCCAGTGCAGCCGCTTCCAGTTACGTCCGAGGCGACGCATCGCCGCGCGCGTGCTTGTCAGCGCGAGCGGTGTGAGCAAGAGAAAGGCAGCAAAACCGGCCAGCACGTACCGCTTCTCTAACACCGCCTCCTGGATCAGGGCCAGATCGAGGCCGTAGTCGAGCACGACGAAGATCAGCAGGTGGAGCGCAGCATAGAAGAAGGCGTAAAGGCCCAACGGCTTACGCAGCCCTATCGCCCACTTCCAGCCGAGCAACGTATTTAGCGGCGTACAAGCCAGGCAAAACGAAAGCAACACCAGGCCTGTTTTGCCCGAGAACTGGGTGAGCGTCTGGATCGGGTTGACCAGGTTCGCAAAGAACCAGTAATACCAGAGCACGAGCAGCGGCGCCAGCCCGGCAATATGGATCAGCGGAGCAAGAAAGCGTCGCATAAATAGAAAGTGCCACAATGCGGCGTTCGCCGTAAACGAACGTACGTCCCAGCGCGCTAGTAATTCGCCCGCAGATCCATCCCGGTATAGAGCGCCGCGACCTCGTCGGCATAGCCGTTGAAGGGTAGCGTCGGGCGACGGCTGTTCTCGCCGATACGGCGCTCGTTCGACTGCGACCAGCGTGGGTGTGCGACCGCAGGATTAACGTTAGCGTAGAAACCGTATTCCTGTGGCGCGGCGGCCATCCACAGCGAAACCGGCATTGTATCAACCAGATCGATTTTGACGATCGATTTAATGCTCTTAAAGCCGTACTTCCAGGGGACAGCCAGCCGGATCGCGCGCCGTTCTGAGGCAACAGCTGCTGGCCATAGATCCCGGTAGCCAAGAGCGTCAGATCGTTCATGGCCTCATCGAGCCGCAGCCCTTCGACATAGGGCCACTCGAAGTAGCTATCGCGCTGACCGCGCATCTGCTCTGGGTCGTAGAGCGTCTCGAAGCGCACGTACTGCGCGTTCGTCTGTGGCTCGACTTGCTCCAGCAGTTTGCCTAGCGGGAAGCCCTGCCAGGGAATAACCATTGACCAGCCCTCAACACAGCGCAGCCGATAGATACGCTCTTCTTGCTCGAAGGCCAGCAGATCTTCCAGGGCAAAAATACGTGGTTTATTGACCAGGCCACCAACCGCGACTTGCCAGGGCGAGGTGACGAATTCGCGTGCCTCGCTCGCTACCGCCTCTTTATTGGTAGTGAACTCGTAGAAATTATTGTAACTGGTGATCTGCGCGTAGCTATTGGCCGGATCGCCAAGTTCGTCTTTTAAGGCGGGCAGCGTAGGATCGGCCGTTGGCTGCGGTGCCGCCGACGGCACGCTGCACGCCGCTAACGCCAGACCGCCGAGAGCGAGGCCAGCCCCTTTTAAAAAGCTGCGTCGCGAACGAAAGATATGCTCGGGTGTTATTTCGGAAGAAGGGATCTTTTGCACAGTGCTGTTCCTTGAGTTGAAAGTAGTTGTGTGGTACGTGGTGGCATCACCGCCACATGCCACACAATCTCCCTACATAGAGGGTTGCTCTATACATTTACGCAAGAATCATACTGGGCGGATGTTACAAACTGCTAACGCAGGGCTTAAGAATTATTGGGTCTGATATGGTGGGAGCGCAGTGACATACCAGACCCAAACCTTTAAAGAACACCGACCGAGCTATTGTCGCCGAGCATCAGGCGGTAGGCTTTGGGCTTGAGCGGGCTGCGCGCGATCTCAACATTACGCCCGATCAGGCTATCTTCCAGGCGATTAGGCAGATCGCGGATGCTGCTCTGCTCCAGCACGATGCTATGTTCGACCTCTGAGTTCTCAATGAGACAATGATGGTAGATCGAGGTGAACGGCCCGATGTAGGAGTTGAGGATGCGGGTGTTTTCGCCGATGATCGCCGGCCCGCGGATGGTGCTGTTGATGATCTCGGCACCGGCCTCGACAATAACCTTGCCGATCAGCTGCGAGTCACGGTCGACGTAGCCCTGCACCTGAGCGGCCAGTTCATCCAGGATGAGCCGATTAGCCTCAAGCAAATCATCCTTTTGCCGGTATCGATCCACCAGCCATCGTGGACATAGGGAAAAACCAAGTAGTCATTCGAGAGCAGCCATTGGATGGCGTCGGTGATCTCGAGTTCGCCGCGTGCTGAAGGCTGAATGGCATTGACCGCCTGCCAGATATGATGGTCGAACATGTAGATACCGACCAGCGCGAGGTTCGAGCGTGGCTCGCGTGGCTTTTCGACAAGCCGCGTAATGCGGCCTTCGTCGTCGAGCTCGGCGACGCCGAACTGGCGCGGATCGTTGACGGCCTTAAGCACGATCTGGGCGTTAAAATCGCTCTGGCCGAACTGCTGGATGAGCTGGCTGATACCGCCTTGGATGCAGTTATCGCCGAGAAACATTACAAAGCGCTCATCGCCGATAAAGTCGCGGCTGATCTTGACGGCATGGGCAAGGCCGAGCGGTTTATCCTGCGGGATATATTCGATGCGCACGCCCCAGCGGCGGCCATTGCCCACGGCAGTGCGGATCTCATCACCGGTGTCGCCAATGACGATGCCGATCTCGTCGATGCCCGCATCGCGGATGGCCTCGATGACACGAAAGAGCACCGGCTTATTCGCCACCGGAACAAGCTGCTTGGCACTGGTATAAGTGATCGGACGGAGGCGCGTGCCTTTCCCGCCGCTAAGAACAAGGCCTTTCATGGTCTGCAACCTTTCGCTAATGCTGATCAACGGCGCGATTGTACCCGAACTTGGCGCGTGGGCGCAAAAAAAAGGGAGGGGTGCCTTGCACCCCTCCCTTCCTTCTGTGAAACGCGCTAGCGATACGGGCGCAAGCCACCGGCGAAGTGGTTCTGCCAATAGCTGCTGTAGAGGTTTGAGACCTGAACACCGTAGCTCGGCGTCATCGCGTGGACAATACGACCACCGCCGATGTAGATGGCAACGTGCGAGATCCCGCGGCCGCCGGTAGTGCCAGCGAAAAAGACCAGATCGCCAGGGGCAAGGCTGCCCATACTGCCGATAATCGCACCGTAACGCGAGCTAAACTGTGCAGCAGCGCTGTGCGGCAGGCCGACGCCAAACTGGCGATAGACGTAGCTCGTAAGGCCGCTGCAGTCGAAGCCACGGCTTGGGCTAGCGCCGCCCCAAACATAACGATAGCCGACGAACTGGGTCGCGAAGCTGGCAACATCGCCGCTGGCGGGGACACTCACCGGCGCGGCGCTCGCACTGCCTGACCCGCCGCTGGTGCTGCGGGCAACTTGGTTGCGCACCGGCAACGCGGGAATATCGTTGGTTTGGGCGACGCGGCGGCGCACCATCGGCGCGACATTCAGCAAATCGCTAAACACCCAGGCCTTGGTACCATCGCCGAGCTGGACTTTGTACCAATCTTTGTGACGAGCGAGCAGATCAACCTTTGTTTCAGCGTTGAGGCTTGTCACACGAGCATAGGCCGAGCCAGGGCCTTTGCGCAGGTTGGTGGAGTTATCGGCGATATACCCGACAAGCGCCGGGTTCGGGTCGGGAACAGCATTGGCGACCGGAACGCGCTCGACCACGCCGGGGCCGATCGTCAGCAGGTCGCTGCTCACCCAACCGAAATTCTGGCCGTATTCAACGAGGTACCAGCCCTGATACTGCTCGATCAGCGTGAGCGTCTGCGTGCGCTCCATCTTCGACATCGGCACATAGTTTGTACCGGGGCCATCGCGCAGGTTGACATTATCCTCGATCACGGTGCCGATCTTGGGCGGCGGTGGCGGCGGGATAACTGCCGCAGGTACTTCGCTGAGGGTATACAGCATCGCCTCTGGCAGGTCGACCAACTCGCCAGCAACCCAATAGACCGGTTTGCCATCGGCTTCGCGCACTTGCAGCCACTCACCGTAGCGCTGCGATCACCTCGATGTTTGTGCCACCATTGGCGCGCCCCATCTCGTCGTAGTCGAGGCCGGGGCCGTTACGCAGCTTCACCACATCGCCGGCAATGGTGGCCGGAACGATCAGCGGTGCAAGCGCTTCACTGCGCGATGTCAGCGAGATCGGCACCGGCAACGCGCCATCATCGAGCAATGGCGGATCGCCAACCTCGGGGATGGCCTGCTCGCCGTCGAGACCGATCGGCCCTAAGCCGACAAGGCCGCCCTCAGCGACAGTTGGTGTATGGCTGTGGGCCTCAGGCTGACGCATGGGCAAAGCGCTGAGCGCAATCGCCACCGGCACAACAAGGGCGACCACCGAGTGCAAGAGATAGCGGGTCGGAAGCTGACGAAGACGGAGGAAGGGCGAGGTTGAGACAGAAGAGACTGAGCTATGCAAACCGTTGAGCGATTGCGTTTGCTGTCTGTAGCGATCGCGGCGGTAGCTAGCACGTTCCTGGAGGCGTTCAAGTTCATTTGACGCACGATGACTCGATTGATTACGGTTTAGCTCAATCATGGAGCACTACACCTCGCTTATTCCCGTGGCAACACCTTGTCGGGAAGCTTTGCCCGTACCACAAACCTGGTGATGATCAGGCTCTACCGGAATATCAAAGGGATGGCCGGAGTGTAGCACAGGTTCTTTTTCTCTGCAAGTGTCAGGTAGATTACAGGTTAATGAAAGCTTTTCAGCATTGTAGTGCCGATTTTACGTTCTTAACCTAGCGTGGTTCCGATGAAAATGAGATGAATCTTTCGTAAACCTGACGCGAACCTGATACAACAGACACGAATCTGAGACGATTCTCAGATGGTCGAAAAGTAAAAGCATATTAATACAAGTCTGAGGGGCTGTCAATAGTACCCCAGGGTAGGAGTGTGGTAGGAGCATAACACGCCTGTGGCGACGTAGCATGGTAGCATCGCTACGGGCGTGTTTCGCCGAAGAGAAAATTGTTCACGAGGCGGCCGAGTTGTACACGGTCGGGGACGAGCGCATAGCTGTCGTTATCGACGCCACGGCTGACCATAGCCGGGTTAACACTATAGCGCTCAATGGCCGCAAGATCGATAGCACGCAGGCTCCAGGCAAGATCGATCATTTGCGCACGCGGCATGTCGGTCTGCACATTGCCGACGAGCGCCTCACTGAGGGCTTCAGCGTCGAGAAGGTTGCGCAGTTCGCCGCGATCACGGAGCTTCTGGCCGATGGCGACAATGATGCTTTGCTGGCGACGTACGCGCTCGAAGTCGCTATCGGGATGGCGAATCCGACTGTACATCAATGCGGTTGCACCGTCCATGGTTTGTTCGCCAGCGGCAAAATAGGCGAGCTGATAACCGTAGTTCATCGTGGGGTAGCTTGCGTCGTACAGCTCTTGCTGAACGTCGATGGTCACCCCGCCGATCGCGTCGATGATGCGGATAAAACTCTCAAAATCGACCATAACGGTGTAATCGATCGGCGCATCGATCAGGCTGCTCACTGTTTCACGCGTCAGCGCCCACCCGCCACCGGGCCAACCATAGTATTCGCCCCACACAAAAGCGCTGTTGATGCGATTGAAGCCAAAGCCCGGGATGGAGACCCAGAGATCGCGTGGGAAGGAGAGCAAGGCGATGCGTTGAGTATCACGCTCAATGCGCAGCAACATAACGGCATCGGTGCGCGGAATGCCACTTTCGCCGGGGCGACGGTCGGTGCCGAGCAGGAGAATCGTTGTCGCCGCCTTCGGGTCACCTCCGGCACTTGCTGCGGCAATGCCGCCCTGCCCAACTGGCAGAACGCGCCCGGCTACGATCGACGGTAGCGCTACCGGTGTCGGCAATGGGGCGATCAGCGGCGCACCGTCGTCGCCGATTTGCGGAATAAGCGGTGTGCTCGTCACCAAAGGCTGTGGGCTATCCGTCACGGTGGGCATAGCCACTAGCACAGTGCTGGTCAGAGGTGAGTCGTCTTGCAGGCCGCCATATCTTTGGCGCATAGTCGGCTCGAACATCACCGCAGGAACTGGCGTAGTAATGGATGTGGGCACTAGACTGAGCGATAGCACCGTCGGGGGGGAACTGCGTTGCGCGGCGGCCACCGGGGCCGGTGTGACTAGCAGCGCATCGAGATTATTGCCGACACGGATAGCGATCAGGCCGATGCGGGCGACGAAGACGAGCAATACAAGGGCGCTAAAAACCACCAACAAGCGCAGCAGCAAGGGCAAGCGCCACCGATTGCGTACAAGATTGGGTTGCGGCTTGGGCGCGGCAGAAGGTGCGGGCGTGGCCAGCAATTGATCGAGCAGGCCCTGGCTTGCGCGTGCGCGATAAGCGCGGCACTTTGGGCAATGAGATAAATGAAAACCAAGCTGCGCTGCAGCGCTCGACTGCGAATTCGGGCGGCACCCCTGGTCGAGTAGGGAGCGGGCTTCGGCGCACTGCATCGGCAAGGCGGCCTCCGACAATACCAGAAGTCAGGATTCAAAACCCAGAACGCAGAAGGGCGAGACTGCAACGCGCCTCTGGTGCTGATAGCCGTTGTCGGGCATTGCCTGCATTGTAACAATAGCTACCGGCCTTGTAAAGCGTAAGCTAAGTACTTGAACCGATGAGAGCAGCAAAGCGACCTGATTATCGTTTACGCAGTGCCGAGCAGGGCGGCTCCCGTTGACGGATAATTGTGGAAGATTGTATGATATACTCGCGCGCAGCACAGCATTCCTTAGACAAAGTTCCAGCAGGGGATGTGGGTGGCCGTTTGGTAGCAAAGCTGCCAAAACGGCCACCCACAAGACCTCTTCGTGTGTAGCGCCAACTAGTTAAGCAGCGTGGAGGACACAGATGAGCGACGCGAGCGTAGTCCAACCCCGAGACGACAATGCGTTTGTTTTCGGCCTGCTCTTCGGCCTGGTGGTCGGGGCGGCAGCGGCAGCGGTGTTGGCCCCACAACGCGGGCGGCAGAGCCGGGCGACACTTCGCGAGCGTAGCCTGCGCCTGAAAGACCAGGTTGACGGGATGCTCAACCGCCCCGCCGGACAGCCCCTCGCCGCTTT
>JAAUTF010000294.1 GCA_012031775.1 Candidatus Altimarinota bacterium
CCAGCAATCCACCGCTTGATCTAGCATTGCTAGAGCTTGATACCACGAATATGCCGACGGCACCGATCGGCGATTCGACGCAGCTACGGGTCGGAGCGATGGTGTTTGCGGTAGGGCACCCCTGGGGCCAGCGCGATGTCGTCACCGCCGGGATCGTGAGCGGCCTGGGCAGTGTCGCGGCACCCAACCAGCAGTGGCGGGCGCAGTACATCCGCTCGGATGTACGTTTAGCGCCGGGCAATTCGGGCGGGCCGCTGCTGAACGCTGTCGGTGAAGTGATGGGCGTTAATGCGATGATCTTCGGCGGCGATCTTGCAGTCGCGATACCGACGCATGTGGCCAACGGTTGGCTAGCCGGGCTACGTGGCGAGCGCGCTTACCTGGGTGCGAGCATGCAGCCAGTACAGCTAGCGGATGGCCAGATCGGGCTCCTCATTGTGGCCGTAGCCGCCGAGGGGCCAGCTTCGCAGGGCGGGTTGATCATCGGCGATGTGCTGCTCACACTGGCAGGTCAGACCGTCGACAGCGTTGGCACACTGCTGGCTACGCTAGCGCAACAGCCGATCGGCTCCCAGGTACGGATCGCTGTGCTGCGCGGCGGTGTGGCGCAGGAGATCACGGTTGAATTAACGGCTGCGCCGCAACAAGGCTAACGTAGGTATCCTGAACGAAATGGTGTGGTGCGGGCGGCTATGCTGCCCACACCACACCGCCTTCTTTTGGTAAGATAGGGTTATGATCGCTCTCTACATTGTTGCACCGACACCGGCGCTGCGCGCCGGCTTACGCGCGTTGCTCGAGTCCGCTGAGCTGCAAATAGTGGGGGAAGGAGCGGGGCTACGTCGTGTCGCTGGCATCGATGTGGTGCTGGTTGCCGATAGTCTGCCGCCGGAGCTGCGCGAGTTGAGCGGCGAGGGCGAGCTAGCGGTAGTCGCCTTGAGCGACGAGCTACGCGTGGTAGCGAGCCTCCGCGATCTGGCGCTGCGCGGCTGGGCGGTGGTATCGCCCGAGGCGAGCGCGGACGAACTGCGGGCGGCGGTTATTGCAGCAGCACAGGGCATGATCGTTATTCCACATGCGCTAGCTGAGCGTCTGTTCAACCCACGCGCGCTACAGGACGAAGCGATCGACGCCTTAACACCGCGCGAGCGCGAAGTGCTGGACTTGATCGGCCAGGGTTTACCGAATAAACTTATCGCAGCCAAGCTACAGATCAGCGAACATACCGTGAAATTTCATATTTCGTCGATCTTCAGCAAACTCGGCGCAGCGAGCCGCACCGAGGCCGTAAGTCTCGGTGCTCGGCAGGGGCTGATTACGCTCTAGTACGCTGAGCGTACGTTCGTCGCTGGCGATAGTGCATTGGAGCGGACTGCAACCCGCATACAAGCTGCAACGAATTCCTGTAGCATTGTGCTCGTAGACAGAACAACAGGAGAATTGTATGTCTAGCCAGTGTACTCACACCGACCAAATCCAAGATGTGACGGCGAGCGCTGACGGCTGTGAAGATTGCCTCAAGATCGGTGGGCGCTGGGTTCACCTGCGCATGTGCCTCACCTGCGGGCATGTTGGGTGCTGCGACTCCTCGCCGAATAAACATGCCACCAAGCATTTTCAGACAACAAATCACCCGATTATTCAGTCGGCAGAGTCAGGCGAGCATTGGCGCTGGTGTTATGTGGATCAAATAGTAGTTTAAACGCCTGTCGCGAGAAAGACGACATTATGGGTCGGAGCGGCTTCTGGGTCTTGTTCGCGACGATTATCGCATCGAGTATGGCTTTTATCGACGGCAGCGCGTTAAACGTCGCACTGCCGTCGTTGCAAGAAGATCTAGGAGCAACAGCGACCGATCTGTTGTGGATTGTAAACGGGTATGCGCTGATGCTGGCGGCGCTCATTCTGGTGGGCGGCGCGCTGGGCGATCGTTTTGGGCGCAAACGCATCTTTATGCTCGGCATCGGACTGTTCGCAGTGGCGTCGATCTTGTGTGGCTTCGCGCCAACAACAGCTTTTCTGATCGCAGCGCGCATCCTGCAGGGTATCGGCGGAGCCTTGATGATTCCGGGCAGTCTGGCGTTGATCAGCGCGAACTTCGGCGACGAGAGCCGGGGGCGCGCGATCGGAACCTGGTCGTCGGTGAGCACCGTAACGACGATTCTCGGCCCGGTGCTGGGCGGCGTGTTGGCCAGCGCCGGGCTATGGCGCTGGGTGTTTTTTATCAATGTGCCACTGGCGGCGGCATCGCTGTGGGCGCTTTGGCAATTTGTGCCGGAAAGTCGTGATGAGCATGCGCCGCCACAACTCGATTATGCCGGTGCAGCGTTGGCGACGATCGGCCTGGCCGGTGTAACCTACGGCCTGCTGGCAGTTCCGGATAGCGGCTGGCAGACACCTGTGGTCTGGCTGACATTAGGTGGCGGCGTATTGCTGCTGGGTTGGTTTCTGCTCGTGCAGGCGCGTAGCCCTAACGCGATGATGCCGTTGAGCCTGTTTCGCTCACCGGTCTTCGCCGGCACAAATCTGCTCACGCTCTTCCTCTACGCCGCGCTCTACGGCATGCTCTTCTTTCTGCCACTCAACTTGATCCAGATCCAGGGCTACAACGAGACGCTAGCGGGGCTGACGTCGCTGCCAATAGCGGTGTTTCTGGCGCTGCTTTCGCCCTGGGCCGGCGGGCTGGCCGATCGCTACGGGCCGCGCCTGCCGCTCACCGTTGGGCCAGCGATCGCCGGCCTGGGCTTCTTCCTATTGGGGCTTCCTGGCGTGACCAACGGTGCGGGCGACTACTGGGCGACATACTTTCCTGGTGTGCTAGCACTGGGTTTGGGCATGGCACTGACAGTGACACCGCTGACGGCAGCGGTGATGGGGTCGGTGGGCACGGAGCGCGCCGGTATCGCCTCGGGCGTAAACAATGCGGTGTCACGGGTGGCAGGTGTGCTGGCGGTAGCGGTGATGGGCCTGATCGCATTGCTGGTGTTTGCACCTGCATTACAAACAGAGGCAGCGAATTTGGGGCTTTCGGACGCAGTGCGCGAAGCGTTGGCAGCAGAGTCGGCGAAATTAGGCGGCGCTCAGGTACCGCCTGATCTAGCCGAAAGCGAGGCGACAGCGGCACGCCTTGCTATCGACATGGCCTTTGTGCAAAGCTTCCGTGTACTCGCATTTGTTGCTGCCGGCTTAGCCTGGATTAGTGCTGTGGTGGCGGCGGTAATGCTGCGGCGCTCATAAAGCGGGGCGCAGCGTGCTGCGCCCCTACGGATTACAGTGGTGCCTCCGCCTCTTGCAGGCGCGGCGGGCGTGGCTGGACAAACAGCCAATAGCAGGTTACTGCGCCAAGGATACAAGCGGCGATTGTTCCTGCCATAGGCAGGGCGGTATCGTTGTGCAGCGCGCCGACGAGCGCACCTGAGGCGGCCCCAAGCGCGAATTGGATCGTGCCGAGTAATGCAGAGGCGCTGCCAGCCCTATTGCCGTGCGGGGCGAGTGCCAGCGCGGTGCTATTTGGCCCGATCAGGCCGACACAGCTAACACAGACGAAGAGCGGCAGCAGCAAGCCAAATAGGCCACCAATGCCGCTTACCGCAGCCAAGAGCAGCACAAGTGCAGCAGCTACGGCGATCATCAGTGCTGCTCTCAGCACCGTATCGCTGCTGTAATGCCGCAGTAGCCAGCGGTTTAGTTGCGCAGTGATCACCAGACCCGAGGCGTTGAGGCCAAAGATCCAGGCGAACTGCTCGGGGGCTACGCCGTATTGTTCGATAATCACAAAGGGCGAGCCGGTGATGTAGGCGAACATCGACGAGAAGAAGAGCCCGCCGGCTAGCGCATAACCGATAAAGGTGCGGTCAGCGAGCAAGCCACCATATATTCGCAGCACGCCGCGCAGCGGAGTAGCCACTCGGCGCTCGCGCGGGAGCGTCTCGGGCAACACCCAGAGCGTGAGTGTAAGGCAGATCAGGCCAAACACTGCAAGAACCCAGAAGATCGCGCGCCAGCCGAAAGCGGCGATTACCTGGCCGCCGATGATCGGTGCGGTGATCGGCGCAACACCAGTGACGAGCACCAACCACGAGAAAACACCGGCAGCCTCACGCTGCTCGAAGCGATCGCGTACTGCGGAGCGCGCGATCACCACGCCGGCACAGCCACCGAGCGCCTGGAGCAGACGCATTGCGATCAGGCCGCCGAGCGAGGGCGTGAGCGCGCAGGCCACAGAAGCCAGGGTGTAGACGGCAAAGCCGATGAGCAAGGGCCGCTTGCGCCCAAAACGATCGCTCAGCGGCCCATAAAAAGCTTGGCCGACCGCCAAGCCGATAAAGAAGAGCGAGAGGGTTAAACCAACCGTGCTGGCATCGGCGTTGAATTCGTTGACAATGGCAGGCAGGCCGGGCAGGTACATATCGATCGAAAAAGGGCCAGTCGCGGTCAGGATGCCGAGTGTGATAATGAGCAGGACTGCGTTAGGGCGCACATGCGTGGGCATAGAAAGGAAATTCCTGGTTTGACCATGATAAGCGAGAGCGTAGAGCGCAGCGCACAAAGCACGCTGCACCCTTAGACAAGGTTGCAAAAAAAGCCATGTGTACTGGTCAGTGGTGGTAGCAACTGCGCCGCCACTACTGACCAGCACACAGCCGTTCCTGAACCTGGCGTGCGCCAGAACGGCCACGTACTGGCGCACCATGTCTTACAGATCGGCGATGCGCTCGCGCAAGCGGGCAAGTGTGGCCTGGGCATCGGCGAGACCATCGCGCTCGCGCTGAACGACGTTGGTCGGCGCGCGGTCGACAAAACCGCTGTTGGCGAGGCGCGCTTCACGCCGCGCCACATCGGCTTCGGCGCTCTCCAGTTCTTTCTGCAAGCGCGCCCGCTCGGCATCGAGGTCGATGAGGCCAGCGAGCGGCAGGTAGGCTTCGATGTTGCCGATGACGATCGTGGCCGCTTTCTCCGGCTTATTCGCCAGCGCCTCTTCGATCGCCAACTGCGTCGCATCCACACGGGCCAGCCGCGCTATCAGGGCAGATTGCTCGCGCAGCGCCGTCGCGCGTGCGCCTGCCACCACCGTGGCCGCCACCAGTTTCGACGGCTCCACTTTGTACTCGGTGCGCAGATTGCGCACCGCCACAATTAGCTCCTGCACTAGCGCCCAGTCGGCCTCGGCGCGCTCGTCGATGAGGCTCAGGTTGGCCTCTGGATAGGCGGCGTACATGATTGTTTGAGAACCTAGAGCTGAGAACCCAGAGTCGGCATCTGCTACTTCCTGCTCGCCAGGCACCCGGTGCGTGACGCGCTGTGCGTTGGGTTCTAGGTTCTGGGTTCTGGGTTCTGCGTTTTTTTCCGTCAGGTACTGCCAGGCTTCCTCAGTAAGGAAGGGCATAAAAGGATGCAGTAGGCGCAGGCTACCCTCGAGCACCGTGTAGAGCACGGCGCGGGTGCTGGCCTGACGAGCGGCGTCGCCCTCGAGCTGTACCTTGGCCAGTTCCACATACCAGTCGGCAAAGTCGGCCCAGAGGAAATCCTGGATCTGGCGACCGGCCTCGCCGAAGTTGTAGCCTTCCATCAAGCGGTCGACATCGGACACGAGGCGATGGTAGCGCGAGAGCACCCAGCGATCGGCCAGGGTAAGCGACGATTGCAAATTATCGATTGCTGATTGCTGATGGCCTCCCTGCTCGGTCTGTAATTTCGCGATCACAAACCGCGTGATGTTCCAGATCTTGTTGGCGAAGTTGCGCGCCGCCTCGATGCGCTGCGGGTTGAGGTTCAGATCCTGGCCTGGCGTGCCGCTCGTCGCCAGCGTAAACCGTAGCGCATCGGTGCCGTGCTGGTCCATCACCTCCAGCGGGTTGACCACATTGCCATAGCTCTTGCTCATCTTGCGCCCGTGTTCGTCGCGCACCAGGCCGTGCAGGTAGACGGTATGAAACGGTGGCTGCTCGGTCAGATAGGTGCCCATCATCATCATCCGCGCCACCCAGAAGAACAGGATGTCGTAGCCCGTCTCCATCACGCTCGTCGGGTAGAACGTGCGCAAATCTGCGGTATCGTCGGGCCAGCCCAGGGTTGAAAAAGGCCAGAGGCCGGAGCTAAACCAGGTATCGAGCACATCCGGGTCTTGCGTCGCGCCAGCGGGCGGTGCCTCGTCGGGCGCGGGCACCACGAAGCTGCCATCGGACAGATACCACACCGGAATGCGATGGCCCCACCAGAGCTGGCGCGAGATACACCAGTCTTCGATATTTTCGAGCCAGTGGAAGAAGACCTTCTCAAAGCGCTCGGGGACGATGCGTGTACGGCCCTCGCGCACGGCGCGCAGCGCCAGTTCGGCGAGCGGCTGCATTTTCACAAACCACTGCTCAGAGAGCAGCGGCTCGATCACCTCGCCACCACGCTGGCTGATACCGACACTCATGGTGTGCGGCTCGGTTTTCACCAGCAAGCCCTCCTTTTCGAGGTCGGCGAGGATGGCTTTACGTGCGGCAAAGCGTTCGAGGCCAGCGTAGGGGCCGCCCTCAGCATTAAGCGTGGCATCTTTGTTGAGAATATTGATCATGGGCAAGCCGTGGCGTTTGCCGACCTCATAGTCGTTCTTGTCGTGGGCGGGCGTGATCTTCACCGCGCCGGAGCCGAACTCCTTATCGACATATTCGTCGGCGATAATCGGGATAGCGCGCCCAATGCCGGGCAACAGCACCATACGGCCCACCAGATGCGCGTAGCGCTCATCGTCGAGCGCCACCGCCACCGCAGTATCGCCAAGAATCGTCTCGGGGCGCGTCGTGGCCACCGTGATCCACTCGGTTGTACCCTCGGCCCAGCGCCCAGAACCCCAGGGAGCAGAATTATTAGCCGTGTTTTCAATTCCCGACAACTTGTTCTCGGTTCTTGGTTCTCGGTTCTCAGCAGCCAGGTTCTTGGTTCTCGGTTCTCGGTTCTCTGCAAGCGGCAGCACCGGATAACGCACATACCAGATCGACACCTGGCGCGTCTCGTGCTCTACTTCCAGATCGCTGACGGCGGTCTGCAAATTGGGCGACCAGTTCACGAGGTACATACCACGGTAGATCAGGCCATCGTCGTAGAAGCGTTTAAAGGCGGTATGCACCGCACGCGAGAGACCGGCGTCCATGGTGAAGCGCTCGCGCGACCAGTCGCAGCTGGCACCAAGGCGACGCAACTGGTTCTGGATCTCGCCGCCGTACTTTTCCTTCCAGGCCCAGGTGCGGCGCAAGAACTCCTCGCGGCCCACCGCCTGACGCGAAGTGCCCTCACTGCGCAGCAGCTTTTCCACCTGCGACTGCGTCGCGATACCGGCGTGGTCGCTGCCGGGAACCCAGAGCGTTTTATAGCCCTGCATACGCCGCCAGCGAATC
>JAAUTF010000295.1 GCA_012031775.1 Candidatus Altimarinota bacterium
GCGATAGCTGGCGGGTGCCATCGCCGCTAGTGGGCTGCTGGAACTCGCGCCGCTACTGCCGGACGATGAGGGACGCCGCTACGCCAACGCCGGAGCCGACCTGATAATGGCCCTGACCGGGCGCTGCGGTGTGGCGACAAGCCCAGATCACGATGCGCTGCTGGGCAACGCAACCGGCAATTTGCCGAAGGGCCAGAATATCGATGTGTCGCTGATCTACGGCGACTATTTCTACCTGGAGGCATTGCAGAAACTCGACGGCCTACGCGAGACCTGCTGGTGATCTCATGAAGATTAGCCATATTGAGACTCTGCTGCACCGCGACGAGGTGGCTGTGGTGCGTATACGCACCGACGACG
The DNA here is from genome assembly GCA_012031775.1 of Candidatus Altimarinota bacterium. Lineage (GTDB taxonomy): Bacteria > Chloroflexota > Chloroflexia > Chloroflexales > Chloroflexaceae > JAAUTF01. Next base: position 361 of record JAAUTF010000295.1, read on the forward strand.
GCCACGAGGGCCTGGGGCAGACAGCCTGCCACGGTGCCGACATCACCGTGAGCGTGTTGCATAAGTTGCTCGCCCCGGTCTTTCTCGGCGCGAGCCCTGGGATCTGGGGGCTTTAGTTGAACGCGCCCTGGCAAAGAGCTATAAATATCACGGCAGCTTTCGCTGCCGTGCGCTCTGCGGTGTAGAAAGTGCAATCTGGGATCTCCTGGGCAAAGTGACGGGCCAGCCAGTATACCGGCTGCTAGGCGGTGCGGTGCGCGAGCGGGTGCCGGTGTACGCATCGAGCCTGAGCCGCACGATCACGCCGGATCAGGAGGCCGAGCGGATGCTGGCAGCGGTGCGTGCGCACGGTTTTCGCTGTGTAAAGATCAAAGTTGGTGGGCGTATGAGCCGCGACGCCGATGCCTGGCCGGGCCGCACCGAGCAAATAATTCCGCTGATGCGCGAGGCGCTCGGCCCCGCGATCGACATCAGTGCCGATGCTAACAGCAGCTACTCGGCGGCTAAGGCGATCAAGGTGGGGCGGCGTATTGGAGCGGCACGGGTACTTTCACTTTGAAGAACCCTGCCCCTTCGACGACGTGGCAAGTACAAAAATGGTCGCCGACGCGCTCGACATCCCGGTAACAGGCGGCGAGCAAGACTTCGACCTGCGCGCTTTTAAGCAGATGATCGATACCCGCAGCGTGGATGTGGTGCAGCCCGATATCGGGTATGTAGGCGGCATCACGCGGGCGCGGCGAGTAGCGGAGATGGCCGAACTGGCAGGGCTGGTTTGCACACCGCATTGCTCGAACCACACGATGCTCCAGGTCTTCACGTTGCACCTGGCGGCGGCCATGCCCGCCTGCGCTCAGTATCAAGAGTATCGGGTTGATCAGGATGTGGAATGGGCCGAGACGATTTTTACGCCGATGCCGCGTGTGGTAGATGGGCACCTGGCACTGCCGACAGCGCCGGGCTGGGGGGTAGAGCTGCGGCCAGAATTTATTGTGCGTGCTGAAACGCACAGTTCAATGCTATAAGTTGCTGATTGTGGCGGCTTACACCATAAGGCGCATTGGTGTTAGCGCTACAATCGCAAGGCGCACACTACTTTATGAAACAGATAAGCCAATACACTTCGGAGCGCGCTGTGATCACGCCGGAAGGGGCCGAGCGACGCGTGCTGAGTTACGGCGGTGGCATGATGGCCGTAGAGTTCCGTTTTCCGGCTGGTGTCCATGCACCGATCCATAGCCACCCACACGAGCAGATCGGCTATGTCGTAAGCGGCGAGCTCGATCTGCTCCTCGATGATCGCAGCACGCGGCTCGGCCCCGGCGACAGCTACTATATCGCGCCGAACCAGCGCCACGGCGTTGTGACACTCACGCCCTGCGTCTTGCTGGATTGCTTTACGCCGCTTCGTGAGGAATTCCTATGATTGGAACGACTTGGCCCGCCGAAGATCGCAGCGTTCGCGACGAGGCGACCGGCCATACGCTACGCCAGCTCACCAGCGTTGGCCATAATGTTCACTTGTATTTTACTGATAACGCCTTCGATCGCGGCGGCGACAGTATTGTGTTTCTGTCGGATCGGGCGGCAACAGAACGCCAGGCCGCGCATCTAGCGCACTACAACCTCTTTCGCCTTGATCTAGGTAGTGGCTTGATAACGCAGCTCACCGATGAGCCCGAGCCGATACGGAAGGCGACAAAAACGCCCGATGGGCGGCTGATGGCCTATGTAGCTGGCAACGCCGTCAAGCTGCTCGACTGCGTTCGCGGCGAGGTCCGGATCTTGCACGAGGAGCGCACCGGGTACAAACTCGGGCGGCCCTCGATCAACGCCGACGCCCGCTTTGTTGGCTTCGACCGCAATGAGCCGGCTGCTGCCTACGGCCCGAACTATAGCGGCTTTAAAGAGCGCTACTACGGCATCAAAGATGGCCGCATCACGCTGGCGCACGCCGACGGCAGCGGTAGCTTCGATATCTTCCGCGATACGTGTCAGCTGGCGCATTTCCAGTTCAGCCCGGTAGCGCCGACGCTGGCTATGTTCTGCCACGAAGGCCCCTGGCATCTGGTGAGCCAGCGTATCTGGCTGCTCGACGCCGTGAGTCGCGAGGTGCGCCCGGCCTTCCGTCAGGGCGAGCAGGACTCGGTGGGCCATGAGTTCTGGACGAACGATGGCAACATCTTCTTCGACAACCGCGGCCCTGGACACGATGGTACGATTACCAGCGCGCGCACCCAGGCTGTGGCTAGCACTGTCGGCTTTCACGACCATGGCGACTTTCAGCCCTATGTCGGGCTGCTCGACGAGCGCGGTGAGCTGCTGCGCAGTATTCCGATGCCGACAGCCTGTAATCACTATCATGCCGACCCGACGGCACGGCTGCTGGTGGGCGACGATGTTGACGAGATTGTGCTGATCGACATTGGCGGCGATGCGGCACAGACGACGACGCTCTGCATGCACGGGACATCGTGGCACGGCCAGGAGACGCACTGCCACCCCACCTGGAGTTGGGACGGCGGGCGCATTCTGTTTGCCTCCGATCGCAGCGGAGAAGTGCAACTGTATTTGATCGAGAGGTAAGGGATCAGGATTCAGAATTCCGGTTTCAGAATGTTAGGAGCCAGTATGACGAGCTATTTTACAAAAGTCGGGAGTACACAGGGTGCAAATGGCCTGGATAGCAACCCCTGCGAATTGCTAGATTTCAGCCGCCTGGTATTGGCGGACGGTGCCAGTTTCGAGGGCAGCACCGGCGGGCGCGAGATCCTGCTGGTGCTCTTTGGCGGGCGCTGCACAGTAGAGATCGGCGGCAAGACTTTTGCTGGCGTGGGTGGCCGTGCGAACCCCTTTGTCGGCAAGCCACACGCCGTCTATCTGCCGACTAACAGCAGCTTTACGATCACCGCGCAGGCGCGCTCGACGCTGGCATGTGTTCGGCACCTTCCGAACTGGCCACCGATCCCTATGTGATCACGCCCGATGATGTGACGCGGGTAGATGCAGGGGCGGCCAACTTCAGCCGCACGTTGTTCAATATTCTGACCACCAGCAGCCAGCCGGAGCTACCGGCGGCGAAATTATTGGTGGGTGAAACCTTTGTGCCGTCGGGCAACTGGAGCACCTACCGCCGCACAAACACGAGGTCGAGAACCTGCCGCACGAAGTGTTTCACGAGGAAATGTACTATTTTCGTGTGAACCCCGGCGAGGGCTTCGGCCTCTGTCGCCATTACAGCCCGGAGCGTGGCTACGATCAGACCTATACGATCCAGGACTCGACGATCTTTATGGCTCCGCATGGCTACCACACCACCTGCAGTGCGCCGGGCTATACTAATTATTTTCTCTGGATGCTGGCCGGCAACGGGCGAACGCAGGCTGTGGCGCTCGACCCAGCTATCGCCTGGGTGCAGAAAGCAGTGCCGCTGATCAAGGGATGAGCGTGTAGTAGGAACGCAGGAACTAGGAGACTAACGAGCGCAGAGCGGGGCATTCTGCACTCTGCTATCCGTAATCCGCACTCTATAGCGGCAGGCAGAAGTGTTGCGCTGGCCTTTTGTTCCGCGGGCTGCGACCGGCTCAGCCGCGTCGGTGCCTGCGCCGGTCGACGGCAACCCTGCCCTGGCGCAACCGACCTGCTCTTCGCTGTAGATATAGAGCACGGCGATGAGAAATGAGAGCTCATGAATGCAGTGTATACATTCGAGCAGATTCGGGCCGCTCTGCGCGCTACAGCTGGTAGGGCGGCTTTTCCGACGCGCGCCGAGCGCGCTGTTTGGGGCGCGCTGCGCGCTGGTCGGCTAGCGCAGCAGGCGCTGGTGCATGCATCGGCGATTCTGGTCGAACCGCTACCGACGATCCGTGCGACCGATTACCTGGCCTACACTCGCGACGGCGCGCGCGAACCTTTCGGCACACCGAGCGAGCGCCGCCGCGCCCGCCTGATGTTGCTGGCACTCGGCGAATGCCTGGAGGATCAAGGGCGCTTCCTCGACGCGATTGTAGACGAGGCCTGGGCGATATGTGAGCAGAGCACCTGGGTTATACCGGCACACGCGGGCGAATTCCCACATCAGCTGCCGCCGCCCGAGCACACCCTGATCGACCTGTTTTCGGCGATCACTGCGCTGACATTGGCAGAAGTCGATTTTCTCATCGGCACAGCGCTACATCCGGCGCTGCGTGCGCGCATCCGCCACGAAGTGCAACTGCGCAGCACGACGCCCTTTCTCGCACGTGACGATTTTCGCTGGATGGGTGCAACAGGGCTGCCGATCAATAACTGGATGGCGGTCTGCGCCGGTTGTACTGCTGCCGCTGCGCTCTACCTGGAAGACGATGATGAGCGGCTCGCGGCGGTGCTGGTGAAAGCGATAGCTGGGCTTGATCGCTACCTCGACTCGTTTGGTGCCGACGGTGCCTGTGCCGAGGGGCCGGACTATTGGGAGTTCGGCTTCTTTCATTTTACGGCCTTTGCGCATCTGCTGGCCGAGCGCACAGCGGCGCGATCGATCTCTTCAGCGATTCGCGCGTAGCGGCGATCGCGGCCTTTCCGATCGCGACCGAGCTCAGCCCAGGGCGCTTCGTCACCTTCTCGGACGCTATCCACGGGCGTGTGCCCCAGCCGAGCCTGCTGCACTTCCTTGCCGCGCGGCTCGACCTACCTGGCCTGGCTGCCCTTGACCCGATGATGCCGGAGCAGCGCATGCTGAGCGAGCGTCATCCTGCCACCCGCTTGCGCGACCTGTTCTGGTACCCGCCTGATGCGCCGCCGGTTGTCGCGCGGGCGGCGGTCAGCTATCTGCCCAGTATTCAATGGTTGGTAGCGCGCGCCGATCCTGCTGATGCAGACGGCCTGGTGTTAGCGGTGAAAGGTGGGACGAACGCCGAGCCGCACAACCAGAACGACATTGGCACCTTTATGGTGCATTGGCGCGGCGAGTCGTTATTAACCGATCTGGGGGCCGGGCGTTACGTGCGCGATTACTTCGACCCGGTGCGGCGCTATACCTTCCTCACGAATCGCTCAAGCGGCCATAACGTGCCACTGGTAAACGGTGTTGAGCAGGGCGCAGGTGAGGCCTTTGCAGCGCGCGATGTGCGGCAGTTGGAACTGCCGGACGGGGCAGGCCTCGCTCTTGAACTCAGCGCTGCTTACCCGCCCGAGGCTGGGCTGCACTCACTCCGGCGCAGCGTGCTCTTGCGCGCGCATCCGGCACCGGGCCGCGTGGAGTTGCGCGATCAGGTGCGTTTTACAAAAGACGGAGAGTGCGCGAGCGTGTTGATCAGTTTTGCCGAGGCAACGGTGATCGCGCGTGGGCTGATCGCATTGAACGGTGCCACAGGCCGCCTGTTGCTGCGCTACGATGCGTATCTGCTGACTGCCGCGATCGAGCGCGTACCGGGTGTGGAGTTGAAGCGCAGCGCAAGCCGCGATGTCACGCGGATAACCCTGGCGTTGCGCCAGCCCGCGCCTGAGGCGGAGCTATATATTACGGTGGAACCACTGCAGTGAACACACTAGTGTATGACAACCCACTACGCACGCGCGCCGATCTACAGGCGGCACTGCGCGAGCTAGTCGCCCCGCTGGAGCGTTTTGTTAGCCCTGGCGGTGCGCGCCTACGGCTTGGTGCAACAGGCGCGCATTACCCCGACGCCTGTGCTGAATTGGAGGGCTTCGCGCGCCCGCTCTGGGGTTTAGCCCCGCTCGCGGCAGGTGGCGGCAGCTATGCACACTGGCCGCGATTTGCGCGCGGTCTGGCCGCAGGAAGTGACCCCGATCACGCGGAGTTCTGGGGCTGGCCCTCGACCCGCAACCAGCGTCTGGTGGAAATGGCCGCGATCGGCTTTGCGCTGGCGCTGGCACCAGAAGCGACCTGGGCACCGCTCGCCGACGACGAGCGTGCGCACCTTGTTGCCTGGCTACGTACGATCAACCACAGCGAAACCTCGGATAACAACTGGCACTTCTTTCGCGTGCTGGTCAATATCGGCCTGTGCTACGTGGGAGAAGCGCCGGACGAGGCTGCGCTGCGGCGCTCGCTCGATCGCATCGACGAGTTCTATCTTGGCGATGGATGGTACAACGATGGGCCAAGCACACGGGTGCAGCGCGATTATTATGTGCCGTTCGCCCTCCACTTCTACGGGCTGATTTATGCTCAGCTGATGGGCCAGCAAGACCCTGAGCGGGCCGGGCGCTATCGCGAGCGTGCGACGCACTTTGCGCAGGATTTTGTGCATTGGTTCGCCCCCGACGGTGCAGCGCTACCCTTTGGCCGCAGCCTGACGTATCGCTTCGCTCAGGGATCTTTCTGGGGCGCTTTAGCCTATGCTGGTGTGGAGGCGCTACCCTGGGGCGTGATGAAAGGGCTGCTCTTGCGACACCTGCGCTGGTGGTTGCGCCGCCCGATCTACCATAGCGACGGCACGCTGTCGATCGGCTACGCGTACCCCAACCTGAACATGGCCGAGGATTATAACTCGCCCGGCTCGCCGTATTGGGCGCTCAAGGCATTTCTGCCGTTGGCACTGCCCGATGAGCACCCGTTCTGGCAGGCGGCGGAGTTGCCGCTGCCTGTGCTGCCTGCGGTAAAGCCGCAACCGCACGCCGGTATGGTGCTCTGCCGTGACGGCGACCACGTCTTTGCACTCAGCGGCCTGCAGCACGCTGCCTGGGCGCGCGGCGGCGAGGCGAAATACAGTCGCATGGCCTACTCGACACAGTTCGGCGTGAGCGTGCCGGCCGGGCCGTACGGCCTGGTGCAGGGAGCCTTTGACAACACCCTGGCGCTGAGCGAGGACGGCCAGCACTTTCGCGCCCGCATCCAACCACTGATGACCAATGTGAGCGCCGAGGGCATCTATTCGCGGTGGCAGCCCTGGCCAGATGTGGAGGTTGAAACCTGGTTACTGCCGCGCTTGCCCTGGCATGTGCGCATTCATCACATACGCAGCGGGCGCGCACTACGTAGTGCTGAAGGCGGCTGGGCGGTCGACCGCAGCGGTGACGA
>JAAUTF010000296.1 GCA_012031775.1 Candidatus Altimarinota bacterium
CGCAGCTTGTACCGTCCAGCGCCCCGAGTCGCGCTGCGCCCTGCCACACTCTAGCGGTGAGCAAGACGCTTGCGCTAGTTCGCGCAGCAGAAATTGCCCTGTGACGCACTACATCTTCTGCATTCTGGCTCCTGACTCCTGACTTCTGCTATAGAGGCGGCGCTCGAAGCGCGCATAACGCACACCTTCGTGCTCTACCACGCTGAGTGCAACGAACCCCTGGCCTGGGTAGTAGGCGCGTAGCGCCGTGTTGTCGGCGATGCAATCCAGGCGTAGGTAGCGGTAGCCTTGTATGCGCAGGTAATCGGCGGCCCAGTTTAGCAACGCCGCACCAAGACTCTGACCGGCGTAGTCGGGGTGCGTCGCCAGGCTAAAAAGATAGCCCGCCTCGCCTTCCGGATCATCGGGCCACAGATCCGGTTCGCGCCACTCGAAGCGAAAAGTGCCGACGGCACTGTCGTCGGCGAGCCGCGCCAGAAAAACGTGGCCGCCCGCCGCATGTAGCCGTAGCAGATCGACGAAACGCTCAGGCAACGGTGACTGCCACTGCGCGATGCCGCGCTTCGCCAGCCAGCGCGCCCGCGCATCGAGTAAGGCGATCACCGCGTCGATCTCTTCCAACTGGATAGGGGCGATGTGGAGGGTGTGTTTCATGAGAACTGAGAGCGCAGAACTAAGGAACGAAGGAACCTACTCTGCGCCCACGGCGTGCTCTGCGGTTCAATACTACGCCTTCGGCGCGCGATTCGGCACAAACAGGCTCAGCACCAGCACTAGCACGGGCAGCAGCGTGAGCAGTTGCAAAGTCGCAGCGAGGCCGGCGTAGTCGGCGTAGAGGCCAAGCGCGGCCACGCCGAGGCCGCTGGCACCGTAGGCCGTGCCGAGTGTGAGGCCACCGGCCAGGCCGAGCCGGTTGGGCATCGCGTCCTGCACCATCACCACGGTCAGCGTCCAGGGCGCGGTGATCGCGGCACCGGCCACGGCGAGCGCCAGCAGCCGTACGAGGCCATCGCTGCGCAGGAAAACGGCGAGCGCGACGAGTACGACAGCCATCGCGGCGACCATCACATTGCGCCGCCCGATGCGCTCGGCCAGCGGGCCGCTGAACAGCGTGCCCACCGCACCACAGAGCGCCAAAATCGTCAGCATCTGCGCGACCGCCGCTTTGCTCATGCCTTCAACTTCCATAAAATACAGCGGGATGAAAGCCTGCAACCCGGTAAGCACTGTCGAGCGCATGACGATCAAAAGCAGCAGCAAGCCGATCAGCGTTAGGCGCGCCTGGCGCGTGCCGATGGCAGCGATAACGCTCTTATTGCGGTTGCGGTTGGCATTCGCGTTGGCGAAGAGGCGACGCTGGCTGAGCAAAGCCGTCACGCCGATCAGCGTTGGCACGATCATCAGCGCCGCGCCGGGCGTGCCCAAATATTGGATCAGCAGCGCGACGACCAGCGGCCCGAGCGCGAAACCCATGTTGCCGCCGAAAAAGAAGATCGAGGCACCCGTGGCAGTACGATCGCCGCTGACACGCCGTGTCTGCGTGAGCGCCTCGGGGTGGAAGGCCGCCGAACCGATGCCGCTGAGCACAACGGCCACCAGCACCATCCAGTAGCTCGGCAAGAACACGACCCCGGCCATAGCGACACCGCAGAGCACCGCGCCCGACAGCACCAGCCACGATCAACGCGGCGCGCATCGCTGACCATGCCGAAGAGCGGCTGTGCAACTGCGATAATAAGATTATTCGCGCTGAGAATAGCGGCGGCAGCGGCGTAGTTCAAATCGAGAGTGGCGAGCAACAGCGGCAGCAAGACGGTCAGCGAACTGGTCTGCATATCCACACTGGTGTGGCTGGTGACGATCGCGGCAAGGCCACTGCGTTGAATCGGACGACTGACAGCAGCCTCGGCGGCAGGCACGACAGTGATCGGCGTGCTACTCAAAATAGTGCCTTTCGAGCACAGCCACGGTTCAAAAACAAGTGTGTGCTGGTCATTACTGGCGGCTTTGCCGCCAGTAATCGACCAGCACAATCGTTTTTTGCCGTGGCTGAGGAGATCTCATACCACTAATTGTAGCACCGTTCACAATCGGACTTGAGGCGGAGGGCTACAATATGGTGAGGCGTGCTAAGCGCAACTATTCCATCAGCCAGATACTGTGGGCGTCGAGGGTGCGATGTTCCCAGAGCAGGTCGGGCACGCCATCGCGGTTGAAGTCGGCTGTGTCCACGATGCGCCAGTTCACATCGTTGGTTGGAATGAGCGCGCTCGTGCTAAGGGGCTGCCCCTGAAAACCTGTACGTAGGGCCAGGTTATGGTACGTTCCGGCGTTGATAGAGCCAATGCTTTTCAGATCGTTTACAAGAGCTGGCGTCTTATTATTGGTTGCAGTGCCTGTTCCCAGTTGCCCTTCGCCGTTCCGCCCCCAAGCTAGTACACTGCCGTCACGTTTGAGCGCGAGGCTGTGAAAATCGCCTGCGGCTACTTGAACAACATCTTTCAGGCGTCTAACGGCGACAGGTGCTATCCGATCTTTTTTGTACCATCGCCGAGTTGGCCTTCTTCGTTGATGCCCCAGGCCAGCACTGTGCCGTTCGCACGTAAGACCAAGCTAGTGAAGGCACTTGCCTCGATCGCCTGTGCATCGGTGACACCGGCGATCTGAACTGGCGTACTGGCTGTTGCATCGCTGGCGATTTCATAGCGCCCCCAGGCCCAGAGTGTGCCGTCGCTCTTCACTGCGAGGCTGTGGCCACCGCCGGCTGCGATCTTTGCGACACCGGTCAGTGTTGTTACCGCTACTGGAGCTGAGCTGTAACTAAAGTCGCTGATTGGGCCACCATCACCGAGCTGACCGTAGTTGTTCACTCCCCAGGCAAGCATGGTGCCGTCGTTTTTCAGCGCCAGGCTGAACGAGGCCCCGGCGCAATTGCGACTACTCCGTTAGCTCCATTCACAATCACCGGTGTGCTCCGACTGGTTCGCGAACTGTCACCGATCTGACCCCATTCGTTATAACCCCAGGCCCAGACAGTGCCGTCGCGCTTAAGGGCCAGATTGTGGGCACCGCCAGCTGCTACCTGGATTATGTCAGTCAGTCCGCTGACCGGCACTGGTGTATTGCGATTGGTCAGGGTGCCGTCGCCAAGCTGGTTATAGAAGTTGAAGCCCCAGGCCAGGACGGTGCCATCGCTTTTAAGCGCAATACTATGTACGCTTCCCGCTGCAACGTCAAGGATATCGCCCGTATTCGCAAGAGCTACAGGCGTCGGTCGACTAGTGTTGGTTCCGTCACCAAGCTGGCCGAATTCATTTTGGCCCCAAACGAACACACGTGCTGTGCTTGATTTGCCCGCTGCCGACGATGGACGGGTTATACTCCCAGCGACAGCTGATACCAGTAGCGCGATCACCGCAAGCCAGAAACCGAGGCGAACAAGCCGTGTACGTGCATGGCCGAGAGCCATCCTCCGAAGGATCTGCATGATGTGATTCTTTCCCTTCTTATTGGTGTTGAGTAACGTATAAAGGCCACTACAACTTCCTGACAGAATGCATCCCGTAGAGTTGTGGAATGCGAGTGCATCACTCCGGGAGACTACAAGCAGCGGTGACTGCCTGTACAATCGTCGGGTAATCACTACTCGAGAAGATCGAACCGCTGGTGCCGTTCGCGAGCGGGGTAAAGCTCGCAGCGGCTGCAGAACCTTGCGGAAGGCCGTGGATGACCAGTCGATTGGCCAGGGCGACATTAATCGTCGAGATGGTAGTAAAACCGCTGAGCGGCTCGGGATCTTTGGCGGCGGCGTCGCCGATCAGCAGAATAGTGCCAGTTTGCCCGTCAAACCAATCGAGGCCGATCGCCTCACGCACGCCCGAGAGCACAAATTCGGGTGTATCACCACCGCCCTGAGCAGTCAAACTGTTGATCGCATTAACGATCGCACCCTGATCGGTGGAGAGGGGCAGCACGGTGCGTGCACCGAAGGCATCTGCTTCGCTATCGCGGTACTCGACAACAGCGATGCGTGCGCTGGGGTTGATTGTAAAGAGTTGGCCGACGATACTGGTTGCGGCTGTTTGCACATCGCCGAGGATACCGTCCATACTGGCGGTGGTATCGAATACCAAGGCAGTATCACTGCAGGGGCAGCGCCCAATACAACGGAAGGTATCATCTTCAGCAGTGCCAGTCGTACGACCAGTTACTTGTTCCCAACGACCGCCATCGCTGGTTTCCAGGTCGCCATCGGGATCCATGATCTCGCTGGCCCGTTCGATGGTGTTGCTGGAAGCGTACGCTGTACGGCCAGTAGGAGTACAACCCTCATCGGGAGTGGAGGACTGGGTGCATTCATCTGGTGCGGGGAAATCCTTCGACCAGAAGTAAAGCACCCAACCCGCTTTATGGTAATTCCAGATACTGCTATCTTCGGGGAGATCGAGCTTGTAGTCGGTGCGGCTGATAGTGTCGATCAGCGGTTCATTCGTGTCACCCCAGTTGTACTCGTTCACCGCCGACGACTTCACCCATTCAAACACTACCCCTTGTTGCTTCAGCGCCTGCACATATTCACGCGAGATCTCGCCTGGCCTCTTCCCGCCGGGCATAAAGCTATAATCGAAGCCGCGGGTCGGCCCCCAATACGGATCGAGCAACGCAATGCGTTGCGGTCGACGCGAAGATGGAAGCTGGTCTTCGGTGTAAGCGATCTGAGCCATAGCAATAACCAGTTGGGCACCGAGTGAGTTTCCCGCCAAGCGAATCTCAGAACCGCTGTATTGTGCTAACGCATCCTGGTAGGCCTCGTAGAAAAGTCGCGCGACTGAGACACCGGGGGTGAATTCAGGGCGGTCTTCGTACTCGTCCTTGCTGCACTTTGCCCAGCGCATGCCTGCAGGTCCATCCGGTGTCCAAATTTTCGACTGAGCAAAATAGGGCGAGGGAAAGAAGGTAAGGCCGGGAGAGGCCCGATCGTTGGCCAGCTGAGTCCACTGGAACAACCCCACATTCCAGCCCTGGTCGAGCCAGAATTCCGCGACGTTTGTATCGTACAGTCGCCAGGCGAAGTTCGTGCGGCCTTCGCTCAAATTAGTGCCAGCGAGCCGCCCATCGGACACACGATTTCGTTCCCACCCATGAGTAAAAATAATCGTCGGTTTGCTCGGGTCGTAGAACCCTGGGATGGCCCGCCCGTCAGAGTAAGCTTTCTGTGACGTGTCGTTGTAGCTATACCAGTAGATGCCATAGTCTAGCTTATTGCAGGTGTACGGCACTGCTGGCTGCCCCGATTCTACCGCCGCCGTAATCTGTGGCCGTAATGCAAGCGTGCCGAACAGAATGCCGAATAATGCCAGGGTGCGTATCAAGAGAGACAGGCGGTGCCGCTGTCGCTGTTGCGCTCTATGACGAAACATTCGTGGCTCCTTTCAAGGTGGAGTGTATCTACACCATCTACAAATCAGTGCCCGTTATGGTAGATTGCAGGCGTCCTTGATCGCCTCGACGGTACTTGCATAACCATCGATCGGATACAGCGCTCCACCAGTCTGATTGGCTAGCGGGCTAAAGCTTGCACTAGCTGAGGCACCGAGTGGAAGACCATAGATGGCGATGCCCTCGGCGTTAGCAGCACTGGCAACGGAATTTGCAGTGTAGCCGGTGAGTGGCTCGGGATCTTTACTCGATGCGTCGCCGATGAGAATGATGACTTTGTCGCCGGCCTCACTCCAGGGTAGGCCGACTGCCTTCTGAACTCCCGAGAGCACAAATTCGGGGTCATCGCCACCGCCCCCCGCGCTGAGGCTGTTGATAGCGCTCACAATTGCTGTTTGATCATTGGACAAGGCCAACACCGTACTCGCTCCAAAGCTATCTTCTTCGCCGTCGCGGTATTCAACCACAGCCACCCTGGCGCTTGGGTTTGCGGTTAATAGTTGGCTGACAATTTCCGTCGCGGCTGACTGTACATTGCCGAGGATGCCGTCCATACTTCCAGTAGTGTCGAAGACAAAGGCCGCTTCAGTACAGTCTGGGAGTGGGCGCAGGACGTACCTGAGGTTTCGATATGTCCAGCACGCTGTATCGTCTGCATTTCCCGTTTGCTCGCCGTGGTTGTCGCAGATCTCGATCCGAAGTCCGGCAAACTGGGTGCCGGTCGCCAGATCAAGGGCGACATCGCTGGGAATGGAGAGCGAGGCCTGCCATACGCCGTCATTGCCGTCACCACTGACGAGGTTCGCGGGTTGTCTGATACGCTGCAGGTTATTACTCTGATCGGTGTAGTTGAAGATGAAAGTTACATCGACCATCGCTCGAAATTCGTCGCTATAGTCGAGCTGCACGCTAAAGTCAGTCGTCTGGCCAGTTGCGAGGAAGCTTCCGTTGGCCGGGGTCAGCGCGCTTATCGCCAGCGGTCGTTCGGCGGGCTTCTGGTCGCAGTAGTCCGAGCTGGAGTCTTTGTCAATGCAGATTACCCGCACATCACCGTTGGCATAAATAGCTGTAGTTGCATTCTCTGTCACCAGCGGTGGATCGATCTGACAACCTTCATACTGAAATGGGCATTGCCCGGTTTGTCGCCAGTCGTTGACTCCGTCGTATGGCCCTGGCTGAATGTTCTGGTGGCGCGGATATGCGCCGAGCAAATCGTAGGAGCGAACCTTCCAGCCGAACTTGTTTGCGCCGATGCGGATCAGCTGACCGACCGTGTTGCGCCCGTTATCGAAGTTGGTCAAGCAATGTGATTTGCCGAGGGGCGGTTCGTCCGAGCAGCGAAATGGAATGGCAAAGTCTTCGGTGAAGCTGGCCGAGAGATACGAAGCGTTGATCTCCCACGTCGGGTCAAGGTAGTCCCAGTGTCGGAAGCGCAAGCGCTCGCCCGTTCCAAACAATGCCGGGCACTCTGTGCTTGTCCACATGCCGGAGATCTCACGATCCGGCTCCACGTCGACCGGAGCATAACCAAGCTCGTTATAGCATTTCTCATCGACGCCGGGGATGAAGTCAGGTGGTAATATGGTGCGAAAGTTGTCGTACCAATCGGGATAGATCGGATCGGTCGCGTTGCGGATCGCTGCAATAAGATCGGTTTTTGGATTGAAGCGACTTCTGTCGGGCGGGCCGTAAACGATGATGTTAATCGGATCGTTGCGGTCGAGCCGGACTTGGTGCAAAACCAGCCAGTTGGATAATCCGGGCCGATAGTACGATGGCGGGATGTCCAACACCGGTTCGACGGAGGTCTGCGCCCAAACACTCTGTGGCGCAGGAGCGGCAGCGCTCAATCCGCTCAGCAATAACAGTCCGGTCAGCAGCAGCAGCAGTCGGCGGTACCAGGGGATAC
>JAAUTF010000297.1 GCA_012031775.1 Candidatus Altimarinota bacterium
ACGGCGGCGCGACCGCGCCCGTCATCAGGATGCAGGCCAGGCCGCCGAGTGCGACGGAGATCGGCCCGCCGAAGATGCGCGCGGCGACGCCAGCCTCGAATTCGCCGAGCTGCGGCCCACCAGCAAAAAAGAGCATATTGACCGCTACCATGCGGCCACGCAGCTCATCGGGTGTTTCAAGATTGCGGATGGTGCCGCGTACCACCATACTGGCCGTATCGGCGGCCCCAGTCCCTGCTAGCATCAGCAGCGAGAGCCAGAACGATGTCGAGAGACCGAAGACCAGTGTGCAGAGGCCGTAAATCACCACCGCCCAGAGCAACAGCGGCCCCTGACGCTTACCAGCACCGCGCAACGAGAGCACGATGCTTGCGGTGAGCGCGCCAACCGACGGCGCTGCGAAGAGCAGGCCTACACCCTGCGGCCCAACGCGCAAGATCTCCTCGGCAAAAAGTGGTAGTAATGTAGTGGCAGCGCTGAAGAAGGTCGCCAGAAAATCGAGCACCATGGTGCTCCAGATTAATTTGTTACGGCGCACAAAAGCCAGGCCTTCAAGCGCAGCGCGCAGGCTAATATCACGTCGTTCGGCAGGCACGGGGCGCGGGCGCATCAGCAGCAGCGCCCCGATCAATACGAAGAAACTGCTGACATCGAACCAATATACCGCCGCTACGCCAGTGCTGGCGATCAGAATACCGCCGATCGAGGGGCCAACCACGGTTGCCAGTTGCCAAGAGGTAATGTTGAGGCTGAGCGCCGACGCAAGGTGTTCGCGCGGCACCAGCGTTGGCACCAGCGCCTGGCGCGCAGGTAGCCCAATCGTTGTTGCAGCCGACGAGAGCGCGGTGATTCCGTAGATCAACCAGATCGAGGCCGAACCAATACTGCTGCTGAGCGCCAGGACGAGCGAGCAAAGCATCATCGCCAGCTGGGCACCGATCATCAGTTTGCGGCGATCAAAGGCATCGGCTAATACACCGGCCCCGAGTGCCAGCACAAGCAGCGGGATGAGTCGCGCTAAGCCGATCGTCCCGAGCGCAAGCGGTCACCCGTGAGCTCATAAACCTGCCAGGCGACGGCGGTACGCGCCATTTCGGTTCCAGTCAGTGAGGCGAAATTGCCAACCCAGAGCAACGTAAAATCGCGTGAACGAAACGGCGCGAGCGGTGCATGCATAGGAAGAGTCAGGACTCAGTATTTAGGATTCAGAAGCGAGTGTGTCGAGGCCACCTGCGCTTAAGAACACGGATCGTGGTCACGATATCTCTTAGAAGGTTTTAAAACAGCCGTTGGTGCTGGTCAGTGGGCCACCACTCACCAGCACCAACCCCTTCCTGAATCTGGCGTGCGCCAGTACGTGACCGTTCTGGCGCACCATGTCTTACGCATGAACTCGGCGCTTGAACGTCGCAATCAGGGCGTCGCTACTGCCCTGGCCACGATTGATGTCAGTCATGGAGACCAGCTCCCAGCCACTTTCGCCGAGCCGGTTGAAGTATTCGGCCATATCGTCGATATCGAGGTTGGGGCCAAGGAAGCCTGCGATATGATAACGAATGACTTTATACTCCCAACGTTCGTTCGGCGCTTGCAGCCGAATAGTTGGCATGCCTTCGCTTGACATAATAATCCTATTTTGTAGATCGTTCGACGTAGCGGAGCACCTCGCGCGCGACAGCGGTTAGCAGCGCGGCCTCGCGCTCGTCGAGCTGGGCGCGATTAAGGATGGCGCGTAGTTCACGGCGCAGGGTAGCGCCATCGCCGGATTTCACAAAATCGATAGCACCGAGCAGCTGCCCGACGGTCGCAAGGCTGCGATCGAGGCTGGCAGCTGTCGCAAGGGCTCGCGGCGTGGGCGTGAGCGGTGCGGTCGCAGCCTGGCGCAATTCGTAGAGCACGAGCAGCACAGCCTGTGCCAAGTTCAGCGAGGGGTAGGCAAGATCGACTGGCAGCCGAAGCAAGATATGGCAGCGGGCGAGCGCTTCGTTATCGAGGCCTTTATCTTCGGGGCCGAAGAGCAATGCTACCAGGCCATACCGTGCATAACCGTGTAATTCAGCCGCAAGATCGCGTATGTCGCTGCGTAGCTGCACATTAGCGTGTAGTCGCGCGCTAGTGCCGACGACCAGGCTGGTGTCGCCGAGCGCGGTGGCGAGATCGTCGTAATGTTCAATACGAGCGAGAATGTCGTCGCTTCGGTGCGCGATGCCCAGTATATCTTCCACACGAACATCAGCTGCCTCAACCAAGCGCAGGCGGCTGAACCCCATATTTTTCATCGCCCGCACCACCGCGCCACAGTTGCGCACATCGCGCGGGCGACGGAGAATAATAACAAATTGGTCAAACATAGATATGTTGTGGTGATGGCCCGACCTTATCGGCCCATCACCACAAATAGAGCAACCCTAAACAGGTGGTGGAGCAACGGGTGGTGCGAACACGCGACGTGGCCGCGTGTTCGCACCACCCGCCTTACTGAAACCCACGTAGATTTACGATACTACTTCATAATATAGTACGTGGCGCGTTTGTCGCCGACTTTGAGCAGCAGGCCGCGCTCAACAAGATCAGCGAGGTCGCGACGGATGGTTTCGGCGCTAACCTCAGGGTACTGCTCTTGCAAGTCGCGGTTGGTGAGGCGATGGTGTTCGGCGATACGCAGCAGGGCCGCAATCTGGCGCTCGTTGAGGCCGAGTTTGACCCATATGCGGGTGTCGATGCTATCTGGCGCAGCGGCCTCGATCTGGCGACCCTGGAGTACCACAAGAAAGCCGGCTGCTGTCTCACGAAAGGTAGGCGGCGGCAGGCCCGCATCTTCCATCTGGCGGAGCATGCGGTCGATACCGTAGCCAAGACGCTCGATCATGCCGAGATCGGCGAGCACCTGCACCAGCGTCTCGTTGCGCGAAAAGCGCTCGTCGACCATATTTGCCAGCGTAACGTGGCCGGGCAAGCGGCCCGGCGAATAACACTCGAGCCGGTCGGAGAACAGCGCCACACGCACGCCCTCGCCGCGCACGCTGTAGTCGCGGTGACAAACAGCATTCACCAGCGCCTCACGCACCGCTGGGAGTGGAAACTGTGTCCAATCTTCGCGCTCTAAGCCCACCATGCGGCTGCCTTTACGCATATGCTCGGCCAGCCAGCGCTCGGCGCGACGCAGGGCCTCGGGCAGCGTATCGCGGATGTCCTCGCGCTCAAAGGCATCGGTCATATCGCGGCCTCGGTAATGCACCAGTGTGATCTCGGCCTGTGGGTAGCGCAGCTCAACCAGTTTGCCGAAAAGCAGCAAGCCGGCATTGCTAGGTGCCAGGGCGGTCTCACTGTCGGTACGCACCAGGCAGCCGCGTCGCAGCAGAAGCGCAGAACCATCGCCCTCGGCAGTCGGCCCAATGCGCCGTACGTAATCCTGCACCTTGTGCTGGTCGATCTCGTCGAGCGTGGCAGCGGGCGGGCTCAGGCGATCCCAGCTTATCTCGCCGCGGTCGCTGAGCAGACGCCGCAACGCCTCGGCGCTGAGCGGCTGGTTCACCGCACCCTGGCGTTGCAAGTACTTGCCGTGCAAACTGTAGACGTGAGCCATGCCGGGCGGCACGTTCAGCAGCAAAAAACGCCGTCCTTCGCCGTCGTGCAGCTCGCGAGGCAGCGGCACAATCAGCGGCGGCGTGCAGATCAGCGCGGCCTCGATCGCCGCTTCGCGCGCCGCCATCACATCGCTGAGCCCTTCGGCCTTCGCTTTGCCACGCCCGCCTATGCCGAGCAAGATGCTGCCGCCCTGGCCATTAGCAAAGGCAACCAGCGTCTCGGCCAATTCCTCGACCTTAAAACGCTCGCGGAAGGTAGCAAAATGCGCGCCCTCGGCCTGAGCGAATAGCTCGGGTGGGGCTTCGGTAGCAGAAGATAGATCCATGCGAACAAGTATACCAGAGGTTGGGTAGAAAGCTGGTCTGCATCAACCACGGGCTTTGAAACAACTCGTGCCTGAAAGTGCAGGAAGGTAACAAATCAAGGTTTTAGCGTGCCAGGCCGCGCCCGACGAGGTAGGCCGCCCCTTGAGGGATTTTGTCGGTCTGGGCGAGTTCGAGCAGCAGCCGCGGTTGCTGGCCGAAATCGGCCAGCGCTTCGAAAAGTGCGTACCAATTCAGGTTTCCCTCGCCCGGTGCCCAATGGCGATCGAGCAGGCCGTCGTTGTCTTGCAAGTGCAGGTGCTGCAATACCATGCCGCCATCGCGCACCCACTGGTCGGCCGGTGGGCCGCCGCAGCGCTGCATCACCAGGGCATGGCCGACGTCAAGGCTCAGCCGCACTGCCTCGCCGTCGAAGGAGCGTACCAGTTCGATCAGCGGGCGCGTATTAGTGTCACCACAGACTTCCACGACCAGGGTGCAACCGATCGCAGCGGCTATTGGCAACACCGGGGCGAGTGTGGCATGGGCCAGTTCGATCTCGTCGGCGAGGCCGGCGCTCGGCGTGTGGGCTGTATGCGGGCTGCCGAAGAAATCGAAGGGGCTATGCACGACCATCTGTGTTGCGCCGATAGCACTGGCAAATTCTAGCCCTTGCTTGAGCCGCTCGGCGACCAGCGCTTGCACGCGGAGATCTGGGCAGGTGAGCGGCAGCCCGTTCCAGGGGCCGTGGATGCCGAGCCGCCCGCTGTAACCGTCGAGCAGTTGGCGCGCCTCGTGGGCGAGCGGCTGCCAATCGCCATCGAGCACGTCGCCGTAGGAAGGATCCCAAAGTTCGAGATCGCGCTGGTCTGCCAGGAGCCATTCCAGATGTTTGGGCAGTTCGTTAATGGGCATGGCCGCACCAAGTGTGGGGAGGTGACTGATCACGCAAATCTCCTTCAGCTCATAACGAAGCAGTATGAGTGCTATGCTCGACAGCTGCGCTGCCGAGCGCAGCTGTCACTGCTTCTTTGGTGTCGAATGCAAGATGACAACGAATGGCGTGGCCATGGGCAAAATGACGCCATGGCGGCTCTTCGACGGCACAGGTTGGCTCGATACGCTGCGGGCAGCGCTGGTAGAATGGGCACCCTTGGGCTTGCGGTGCATCATGCATTGCGCTCTCGCGGTCGAGCGGGCGGGTAGGGCGACCGGGCACCGGCTCAGGTGCTGCGGCGAGCAGGCTGGCAGTGTAAGGGTGGAAAGGCGGCGCATAGACGTGCTCGACCGGGCCGACCTCGCAGAGACGGCCCTGGTAGAGCACGGCGACCTGGTCGGCAATAGCGCGTACGACGGCCAAATCGTGTGAGATAAAAAGGTAACTCACGCCGCGCTCGGCCTGTAGCTCGGCGAGCAGGCTCAGCACAGCGGCCTGCACCGAGACATCGAGCGCCGAAACAACTTCATCGCACAGGATCAGTTCCGGCTCGGCGGCAAAGGCGCGCGCGATAGCCACCCGCTGTTTCTCACCGCCCGAGAGTTGGCCGGGGAAGCGGTCGAGGTAGTGCGCGCCGAGGCGCATCTGCTCTAACAGCGCGATCGAACGCGCCCGCCGCTCGCTGGCGTTCAGGCCAAAGAAGAGCTGCTGTGGGCGCGCCAGGATCTCGCCGACCGTCTGGCGCGGGTTGAGCGAGGCATCGGGGTTCTGAAAAATGAGCTGGATACTGCGCCGCACATCAAGCGGGCGACGCTGCACCGGCGCTGTGAGATCGCTATCGCCCAGACGCATAGAGCCCGTCAGCACCGGCTGCAAACCAGCAACCGCGCGCGCGATCGTCGATTTGCCGCTACCACTTTCACCGACCAACGCCAGGGTTGTGCCGCGCCGCAAGCGCAAGCTGACTGCGCTGACCGTCGGCGGCGACGTGTGACCGGTGAGGCGCTGGATCAGCGCGACGACCCCGCGCCGAGCATAGGTGATCGCAACATCTTCAAGTTCAAGCTGTGCGCCTGCTTCACCAGATACGTTATGGAATGCTCTGGGCAACAGCTCGATCGTTGTTGCCGCAGCGACCTGCGGCCAGTGATGGCAGCGCACCGCGCGCCCCACATCGCTCGTCGTAAGCGCTGGCGCAACCGTATGGCAGACTTCGCTTGCAAAGGCGCAACGCGGGGCAAAGGCACAGGCGATACCGTGGCTGCCGGGCTGTGGCGGCTGTCCGGCCATCGCCTGCGGCAAGGCTGGCACATGCAGGCGCGGGACGGAGGCCAGCAGGCCGCGCGTATAGGGATGGTGCTGTGTGGCGAAGAGCGCCGCTGTTGGGCCAGACTCGACGATCTCGCCGGCGTACATCACGGCCAGGCGCTCGCTGGCACGCGCGATCACGCCGAGATCGTGGCTAACATAGACCATCGCCGTGCCGGTACGCGCGCCGATCTCGTCGAGCAGGTCGAGCACATGGGCCTGTGTGGTCACATCCAGGCCAGTCGTCGGCTCGTCGAGCACGAGCAACTCCGGTTCGCCTGCCAGGGCCATTGCGATCGCCACACGCTGCTGCTGAGTTTCAGCATGTTATCGGCACTGTTGTCATTTTCGGAGTCGGCATCGTGGGTGCGATTCTATGGAAGCCCAGCCTTCTTAACGACTCAATACCGGCCCTCGGAATTATTGTGGGATGCATGGTGGTTCTTCTTGCTCTCGGTTGTCGCGCGAAAAAATTGGCTGATTATTTCATTTGTGTATCCCGCGATGGAATCGAGTTTTCCGAAGGCTGGGCCCCCGATTTGCTCCATCGCCTGAAACGAGACTGGGATGATCTTTACAGTCTTGAGCTCATCGAGATAGATGCGGCAACCAACCCTGACATGATAGAGAAACTGAGACATCTCAATCAGGTTATCTGGTATGCGGATGGGACGCTGAACACCAGGCAAAGCCTCAGGTTCAATTTCAAGAGCGGAGGCGCCGCGAACGTCTGGCTCAGCAGGTTTAACAGGCTTCAGTTGAAGTGTCTCTTTTTGGCAATAGATAACTGGATAGAGCCCTCCAGGCTCTCTCGCGAAGTGGTGCGCGCAAAGAACATGTTGCTCATAGAGTGTGCCGGGGAGGGAAGCTACACCGATATCTGGATGCAGGAACTCGAGGACAAATTCTCCACGACTGGATTTATGCCGCTCAATAGCGGTGATTGCCTGCAGGATGGCGCCTACCGAATAACCACCGAGCTCTCCACACGAGGACAGTCGGCGGTTTACCTGGGCTCTAACCGAAGCGGTCAGGCAGTCGTGATCAAGGAGCTGGTATTACCTGCAGTGTCGGCGGAGGCGGTCACTGACAAGCAACGAGAGATGTTCAGGAGAGAGGTCCAGCTTCTGATCAAGGTAAACCACCCGAAGATTGCAAGGGTCCTGGATTCATTCATGCAG
>JAAUTF010000298.1 GCA_012031775.1 Candidatus Altimarinota bacterium
GAGCGCGCGCCGCAGCGGCGACCAGCCCCGTGCTCGCACCGCCGCGTAGAGCCGCCCGGCGTTGAACCGCAGCGGTACCCATGCTGAGGGCAGTGTCGGGTTCACGTGATCTGCACGAGCCTCCGCTGCCAGGTAGAGCCGGTGCCCACGCACGCGCAAATCGGCGTGCAGCGTTCCTTCGCGCTCCAGCAGTTCACTCAGTTGCTCGCCGTAGGCCAGCAGCAGCGTGCGTTTGTAGGAGCTATTATGCCCCGGCACATCGGCTATCTCACCAGCTGTGGCCGGAGCCAGCCAGTGACCGTAGGCCAGCAGTAAGTTGGCCCAGCTGATCGCGCTGACTGGGTTCGCATTACCGATCGCCGGCCCGACCGCAGCCCACGGTTCGGCGTGAGCTGCGATCAGCGCGGCGCCATTGCGGCGCGGGGAACAGTGGTCTTCCGCAAAGACGACCACAGCGGCGCGGGCTGCGGCAACACCGGCGGCCTTCGCCGCGCCAAGTCGCAACGGTGTTCCGGCCTCTACGACGCGGATGCCACCGAGCGCACCTTGCTCGCCTGGCGGCAGTGCTAGCGCCACCTGCGAGGAGGCGACGATGACCACCTCGATCTGTTCTGCTAGCGTCTGGGCGCGCAGGAAACGCATTGTGTGGGTGAGCGTGGCATAGCTGCTCGGTGTCACCAGGATCACCGAAAGCGCGGGAATGTTTGTCATCCTACCATCCTCTGATAGCGCGCTAAAAACTGCTCGGCGACGCGCGACTCGTTAAACGTGCTGAGCGCAAGTGTGCGCCCGGCATGTCCCAATTCTTCAGCGTGCATACGGTCGCTTAATAGGTGGCCAAGGGTGGTAGCAAGCGCCGTCACATCACCTGGCGGCACAAGGTAGCCCGTCTCGCCGTGGCGCACGATCTCGGCCAGGCCGCCGCTTGCGCTAGCGACCATCGCCGTGCCGCGCATCGCTGCCTCGGCGGCGACAATGCCGAAAGGTTCAGCCCAGAGCGATGGCGCAACCTGCACCCAGGCGCTGTCACAGGTCTGCTCCAGTTCGACGCGACTGAGTCGCCCCAAAAAGCTGACTTGCGTTGTCAGGTCAAGCTCCAGCACCAAGTCGCGCAATCGCTGCTCTTCCGGGCCGTCGCCGACGATGACCAGGCGTGCGCGCGGCGTATGGTGCAGCACACGCGCAAAGGCGCGGATGAGCACATCAACGCCTTTCTCACGCACCAGTCGCCCTGCAAATACGACGCGCGGTTCGAGTGGTAATGCCGGGCGCGCCGGGCGCTCGCGCACCCCGTTCCAGATCACTTCCACCGGTGCGATGCCTCGGCTAACAGGTAGCGCTGTGTCGATGCGCTGTTAGCGACGATCAGGTCGAAGACAGCGCGCCAGCGCTGCCAGAGCCGCATCTGCAGCATCAACGGAACCCAGTCGCGCAGCGGCAGGCAATGATGGCGGTAACATGCTGCTCCGTAGTGCTCGGTGCAGGCTGCGCCGCTGGGCAGCGTCTTCGTGCCCAGCGGACAGATCGGGGCGATACCAGACAACATGGTACAGGCTGGGGATGTCTTTCAGCAGCGGCAAAATAAGCGGCGAGAGCTGCGTGAGAAACAATTTGACATGCACGATGTCGGGCCGAAAACTGCCCAGCACACGCCGCAGGCTTTGCCAGGCCCACGGGTTTGCCGTTTGTAGCAATGTGCGGAAGCGCGATGTTGTGCCGAAGCAGCGGTAATCGGAGGCGAGCGCGCCCGCCGACGGACGCGCCCCGCTGGTAAATAGCCGCACATCGTGCCCGCGCCCGCGCAGCTCCTGACGCATGCCGATGAACTGCACCTCGGCACCACCCGTTGGTGTGCCGTAGTCGTTAATCAGCAAGATGCGCATCGATCGCTTCCTCTATGGCCACCGGCGCGCCCTGCGCTGCCGAACGCTCCGCCGCCGCTACCACAGCCAGGCTGCGGTAGCCGATGTGAAAATCTGGGTAGTGCAAGCCGGGCTTGCGCACAGCGGCCACGAAATGTGCCAGTGCTGCTCGGTACGACGGTTCGGCTTGTGGCGCGGTGATACGCTCACGCACATAAGGGCTGCTCACGCGTGCAAGCGCGCTTCGCCCGATCTTACGCAAACGCCCGGCATTGTCCGGCGACGGGGTGACCACGATGTTCCAGCCGTGCTGCCGGTCTACGCTGATTTTGCCCGCTGTACCGTAGATCTCGAAGCGGTCTTCATCCACGGTGCTGGTCGAGAAAAAGGCCTGCGCTACGAGGCCATCGGCCAGTCGTAGCTGCACAAAAGCACTGTCGTCTTCGTTGCGCGCGCTGCGCAATTCGGCATACGTCTCCACCACTGGCTGTCCGAAGAGGTAGTGGATCAGGTCGACGTGGTGCGATGCTAGGTCGAGCAATACGCCGCCGCCGCTCCGGCGCTGCTGTTTCCAAGTGGCGAGCTGGCGCCCGCCCGAGCTAAACACCGAGCGCGCCGCAAGCACCTGGCCGATCTTACCCACCTGCACAGCACGACGTGCCAGCATATAAAGCGCGTTAAAGCGGTAGTTGAAGCCCATCATTCCCACCAGCGCCGTGCCCTGCCACGCCGCTAGCACGGCCGCACCTTCGTCGCAGTTTGTCGCTAGCGGCTTCTCCAGGTAAACGTGCTTGCCCGCCGCTAGCGCCGCCGTTGCTGCCTCGGCGTGCAGCGCCGTGGGCAGGCAGATCACCACCGCCTCAACATCGCTGCGCTCAAGCAAGGCACGATAATCGCTCACGGCAAATGCGGTCGGCACTCGACTGCGCGCCTCGATAAGCCGTTGCTCATCGGCCTCGGCTAGGGCAACGAGCTGCGCGCCCGGCAACTTTGCCAGCAGGTCGAGATGCACGAGCTGCGCGATACGCCCGCATCCAATTAGACCAACTTGTACTGCCGTCACGCCTACACTCCTCGTCAGCTTATGGCTCGCTCGTTCAAGTTCTGGGCCAGTGTTGCCGGGCGTCCTGGTGCGTCGGTGCTATGTTCACGTGCGCGCAATTCTTCACGGGTGAAATCTTCGTAGTAAGAGCGCTCCGTGTTCACATTCCACAGATCATGCTGCTCGCCCAATAGATTGCGCACCGCCAGCATACCTGTCAGCATCGAGTGATCTTGATTGTTGTAACGGTGCATTCCGTTGCGCCCGATCGTCTGCAGGTTTTGGAAGCCGGCCAGATAGGTTTTGATCACCTCGACGTGCTGCCGATAGCTGCCATCGTAAACCGGGTAGGCTTTTGGCTGGCGGATCACGACACCATCTTCGACATCAGCAGCGCGGGCCAGCCCTAGCGCGTCGACCTCGCGCGTGGCCAGCGCGATCAACGCTTCGTCGCTCATGCCCCAGATCGGATCGTGTGTGTCTTCGTCGCAGAAGTACTCCAGGCCCAGACAGGTCTTTTGCTGGTCTGGCACCATCGCCGGGCTCCAGTTCTTGAAGTTCTGAATACGGCCAACTTTCACATCCGGGCTGTGGATGTAGATCCAGTTGTCGGGAAAGGACGTCTCTTGGTCGATAATCAGGCCGACCTGCAAGAAAGCACGATGTTTCAGGCCGTGCGCTGCGGCAAGTACTGCATCTGGCGGCGGCGGGTCGAGCTTCAGAATAAGCTCGTTGAGTGGCATACTGGAAATGAACTGGGTTGCGCTCAGCTCCCGCTCCTCGTCGCCACAGCGCACTGTTACCGTTCGCACGCGTCCATCGGTATGGGTGATGCGCTCGACACTGCTGCGGAGCTGCACCGTCCCGCCCTGGTCTTCGATCGCCTGCTGGCAGGTCTCCCACATCTGGCCCGGGCCGCGCTCGGGGTAGTGAAATTTTTTCGATCAAGGTCTTGGTATTGTTGACCTTAAACAGCGCATTCATCACGGCCACGCGCAACGAAAGCCCTTTGATACGCTGCGCCGCCCAGTCGGCGCGAATCTCGCTGCACGGTATGCCCCACACTTTCTCGGTGTAGGTCTTAAAGAAGGTGCCGTACAGCCGTGCGCCAAAGCGGTTTGTCACCCACTCTTCAAAGGTCTCTTCGTTGGGAATTGGTCGGGCGTGCGCTTTAATATAGCTGAACAGAATGCGCAGGCTCTCGACCACGCCGAGGTTGTTGAGCGTATTGAAGAGGTTGAGCGGGTACTTGTAGAAGCGGTTATCGTAGTAGATGCGCGACATACGCGGGCGCTCAAGAAAGGCGGCAGCGAGCACCTCGTGCCAGAAGCGCTCTACCTCAGGCACCTTGGTGTAAAAGCGATGCCCACCGATATCGTAGCGATAGCCTTTGTACTCCTCAGTGCGCGCAATACCGCCAACGATCTTGTCTTGCTCTAAAACAATGGGCCGGATTCCGTGCTTCAGCAGTTCGTAGCCGGCAGTCAGGCCAGCGGGGCCAGCACCGATGATCACGACAGGGTAGTCTTGCAAGGGTGTCCCTCATTTCAAGAAGGTCTCGGCACTGCCAATGCTGGCGATGCTAAACCTCTTTACAGATACGTGTAACGCGGTCAACGCCCTACCACACAGGAAACGCCATGTCACCCCGCGCAGCGCCAAGCCCACAGCGCATCGCTGTGCAGCCTCATTCCTCCGCTGCCCCACGTTTGGAGATACCGTGGCAGCGCACTGCGTCCTTTATCTTGCTGATGGATCTGAACTGCTCGTGCAGATTGAGCGTTGGGGCCGGCGACGTTGCTGGCAGGTGTTTGTTCCGACGAAGGGTTAGATGTGGTGTGAAATGTCGTCAGTCGGCGTAGTGGATACTCGCGTCTCAGCGCTACTGTCGCCGAGATGATGGCGCGCAAAACCGATCGCAAAGGCTAGCCCACCATACCAGTAGTACAACCAGTGCCAGGGCATGCTGCGCAGCGCAAACCAGGGGCCACGCTTGCTGGCGAAGAAGCGGTACAGCGGGAAGTTGAGCATCGTCAGCCCAAGGGCCTGCACAGCCGCCAGCAGGAGCGCACGTGGCTGGATCAGGCTTATCAGCAGCGCTCCGACCAACCCGTGAGCGCAGATTACGCTCAGGCGGCTTGTTAACCCCAGGTTAAGATCGTTTGGCATGTGCTTGCTTTTGAGCAAAAGCGCTGTCCAGGGCAGCGCGCGCTGCGTGAAGTCAGTCCGCAGCAATGATGTCGCCGTCCAGCGCTTCAAATGCTTCACTTGCAATGCTTTTAGCAACCTGATCCGATGGCCGCGCTGAACGAGGCGCGCGCCCAGCTCGATGTCTTCGATCGAGGGTTTATTATAGCCTTCGTCGAAGCCGCCCACCGCGATAAAGTCTTCGCGGCGGATAGCCCCGCAGGCCCCCCAGAACGTCCAGGCTTGCTCGTGCCCCCGCTGATGCACATAATGGTGCAGCAGATTCTTGTACTGCGAGAGAAATGCTGCATCGCCCGGTGCGTCGTCATACGAGCCGATCAGCGCCGATAGCTCAGGCTCTGCAGTGAACGCCGCCATCACCTGGCCAATAGCGTCACTAGGTAGAGTCACGTCGGCATCGACAAAATACAAAAGCGTGCCACACGCAGCGTTTGCCCCGAGATTGCGCGCGAGCGCTGGGCCACCCGGGGTATCGCGGACGATCAGGCGTACACCTGTGGCGCGTGCAACATCGCGGGAGCCGTCCGTGTCACCATCGGCGACGACGATGATCTCGTGTGGCTGTGGGTTGGTTTGTGCCAGGCTGCTCAAGCATTGGCGAAAACTTTCCCCGCCATTGTAGACAGGTACGATCACCGAAACGGTTTGCTGGCTCATAGTTTGCCGCACGTAAATGCTCCTTATGCTCTCGATCGGCAGTCTACTAAGTTAAGGCAAACAGCAAATGAACATTGCGTTTATTAAATGTTCATACAACCGTGTTTTAACAATTATGAATGGGAGCGTTTCCACAAACGATGATTGCTCGCCACCATGGCTTTCTAAAGCCACAAATACGCTCTATTTGTCGGGTGCTTTGCCTAGCTCTAGCGCTGTAAAGTGATCTGATAACACAGCTATACAGCCTTGATCGCATTCTCAATCGGCATTACAGCAAAATGAACACCTGTTCATCATCAGGGCCAAAGTTGTCGTTGCCCTGTCAACCGACCAACCGCCCCAAGCCGCTAGCATTCCCGCAGGCAAACGGGTATACTATAAAGGTTCCAGACAACAAGGTGGAAACGGTCGCTCTGGGGAGAAGCGATCGGTTGGCTGGAAGGAGGAGGCGATGGCGGACAATCTAGCGACTGAGGGCCTGGCACCGTCGCTGCGCGAGTTTGAAGCTCTTCAGCGCGAGCTGGCTGAGGCCCACGCGATGAACCGCGGGCTGCTGCGCCAGCTTAAAAAAAGTGCAGGATTCGCTCACGGAAGCGCAGCGCGCCCACGCCAAGATGGTCGTAACACTAACCGAGACAATGCGCGAGAACACCCTGCTGACGACCGATCGCGATATGTGGAAAACCCGCGCACAGCGTTATGAGCTGCGTGAGGAGGAGCGCGAGGCGCAGACCTTGGAGATCGGCGGTTTGGCCGGTGCGATCACCGAAGACGAAGCTAACGCTATTCGGAAGGCGATGGCGCGCCTGCACCATCCCGATCTAGGCGGCAACTCAGACCGTATGAAGGCCTGGAACGCGGCGCTCGACAAGTTTAGTAAATAGCTTTACACGCGTGGGGCGGCCGTTCGGTCGCCCCACGCGTTTCTGTGTCAACGTTATGCGCGAGTCACTCTGGATTCTTGGCGATCAGTTGCTTGAACAGCACCCCGGCCTGCTGGCCGGGCGGCGTGTTGTGCTCATTGAGTCGCTCGCGCGCTTACGCCAGCGCCGCTACCACATCCGCAAGCTCGGCCTGATTATTGCCGCGATGCGTCATTACGCCGCCGAGTTGCGC
Organism: Candidatus Altimarinota bacterium; assembly: GCA_012031775.1. Taxonomy (GTDB): domain Bacteria; phylum Chloroflexota; class Chloroflexia; order Chloroflexales; family Chloroflexaceae; genus JAAUTF01. The sequence goes on from JAAUTF010000298.1 coordinate 6,889, forward strand.
ACACGCGGTTTCGACGTTGATCTGTGTCAGGGCGACGACTTTCGCTCTGCGCTGCGTGCCTATGTCGCCACACACAACATTACACGCCTGATTTGTATGGCGGCCGCCGAGTACGCAACCCGCGCTTTTCAACAGGAACTGTCTGATGTGCTCGATATTGAAGTTGTAGTTCTCCCCAACACACAGTTGCTACTCGGGCGTTTCCCGCCTGCACGCTCGCCAAAGCTGATGGAGCCGTTCTATCGCGAGATGCGCAAGCGCACTGGCTTGCTGATGACTAGCGACGGCCAGCCCGAGGGCGGCAGCTGGAATTACGATGCTGAGAACCGCAAGCGCTACGATGGCCGACCGGTGCCAGCGTTACCCTCGTTTCCACCTGATGCGGTCACGCGCGGCGCGCTCGCCGATGTGCAGGCCGCTTGCCCT
>JAAUTF010000299.1 GCA_012031775.1 Candidatus Altimarinota bacterium
TCGTGAGCGAGCTAATTGTCGACGTGTTGGGCGGGGGTGTTGCGGGGAAGCGAGGCGACGGCCCGCTCGCCGACGTGGGGCACGTGCATAGCGCGGGGTCATATCGAGGTTCGAGCCAAACTCGTCGACCACGACCAGAGCAACTGGGTCTACATCCTCCTGCTCCACCACAAAGCGGATGCGGTCCCAGGGGTCGCGTTCACTCGCGATCAGCGACTTTTTTTGCGCGGCAGCCCCAGGCGCCGGATGGCACGGCCAATCGTCCACTGGCTGATAGCGGGTCCGTGGGCGGCATTCCAGCGCACGGCGTGCGCGTCCAACGTCGCATCGGGAAAGGCGGCTACCTGGGCCTGCACGGCCTCGTCGTGGGCAGGAGTAATCGTCGGCTCGAAACCACCGCTTGGGGAGCGCGGCGCAGCGTCGCCGGTGTCGCGTCGGGCGGCGAGCCAGCGTTTGAGACTGGCGAGGCTGACTTGGAAGGTGGTGACCACCTCTGTGCGGGGCATGCCGCGGTCGAGGGCCGCCAGCACCCGGTCGCGTAAATCGATAGAATAGGCTTTCATACGCCATCAGCATACCACAAGCTCAACCGAGTCGCCCACTGCTATAAGGAGAAACCATCAATATAATTCAATCGCTGATCAATACTTTTCAGTGTGCTTACTGTGTACAATCCTCGTCCAAGATCCTCGAATATTTTTGTAAATCCTTTGAGTACTTCCTCTTTTGGGTATATTGATAATACTTGTCCTTCTGACAGCTCAATACCTAGCTTTTCTCGAATGTAAGGCGACGTAATTAAACGAACTAGAGTTGTAATCGAAAAACGCCCAGCCTCAATACGTTGTCTTGTTGCAGACGACAAAACTGCGTGTAGCCTAACAAAATCAAGGATCTGAAGCGCGGCAGGCTTGTTCCCTTTTCTATAGCTAAGGGCAGAACCATTGAGCCAGGTCTGGGCGGAGGCGGAAGCCACAATGCGTGAAGAATGCAGCCGCCTCCTCCGATGAAATACGTGTCAGCGCCTCGGCAACGGCTGCCTCCAACGCCTCTGACGTGCGAGCACCCACTCGCCGCAGTTCGGCCTTGAGCTTGGCGAATGCCAGTTCGATTGGTGAGTAATCCGGCGAATAGGAGGGCAAATACCACAAGCGACAGCCACGAGCAGCGAGCAACTCGCGCAGACGTGGGCTCTTGTGGGCGCTGAGGTTGTCGAGCACCACGATCTGGCCCGGACGTAAGGTCGGACCCAGCATATGCTCGACGTAGGCCTCGAACAGTGCGCTGGTCACGCCACCGACCGTCATTAGGCTTGGACCCATTCCAGAGATCGTAAGTGAGCTAATCGTAGTGGTGTTGGGCGGAGTATTGCGAGGCATCGAGGCGAGTGCTCGTTCTCCACCTGGCGCACGAGCATATCGCCTGGTCAGGTCGAGATTGGAGCCAAACTCATCAATCACGACGATATCGGCCGCATCGACGTCCTGTTGCTCGACAGCGAAGCGAACACGCTCCCAAAGGTCGCGCTCGCACGCAATCAGTGACTTTTTTTGCGTGTGAGACCGAGGCGACGGATGGCACGACCGACAGTTGAAGGACTGAGACTCGTCGCGTGGGCAGCATTCCACTGCTCGGTGTGCTCGGCGATAGTGGCGTCGGGACAGGCGGCAACGTGGGCACGGAGTTCATCGTGCTGAGCGGAGGTGATGCTCAGTTCGGGGCCGCCGGAGGGCGGCTTGGGGGCAAACTCGCCGGTGTCGCGCCGGGCAGCGTACCAGCGCTTGAGACTGGACAGGCTGATCTGGAAGGTGGAGACCACCTCGGAGCGAGGCATGCCGCGGTCGAGGGCCGCCAGTACCCGCTCGCGTAAGTCGACAGAATAGGCACTCATAGTCCATCAGTGTAGCACAGGCTCAGTCGTCTTGACCACTGCTATAGCGTCATAACGCGCTGCAACCTGACCATCCCATTCAACCAATCCAGCGCCTTGAAGTTCGCCACGATGAATTAGCTGAACCCATGGATCTGCTGAGTCTCTGTTTTCAAAGACGATACAGCCAATTGCTACTATTGAATCCTCATGAAATCTTGAGGATAGTCTTTGGAGACGCTGATAGCTGGTGTTTTCAAAGACCCCTTGAGCCAGATTTGGCGTCTCCAATAACTTTAAGACGGTGATCCTCCTGTTTCCGTCTACTACCTCAAACATTCCCTCTTCGTCCTCGGAGGGAATCACGATAGGAAGACTAGCTGGATTTGGACCATTCTCAATTAAATGTTGAGCTAACTCAAGAAGTTTATTTCCTTGGGAACGAATCATGGCTTGGATTGTATCGCGTTGACTATCCTGTATATCAGGCAAACGAGGGTTTTGGATGTCTACCAACAGTTGTGATAAAGCTATATTCCTTTGGAATGGAAATGTTATGTCTTCCACGACGTATTCCTTCGATCCAAGTTTAGTGGTACTTTAAAGCTGATACCCTGACAGTTTTTATGGAAGGCTGCCCAGTGCGGTATCCTGACTGTGGAAGAACCACCAACCACAGAACAGGAGACCACCAATGGGCAGCAGTCATGAATTATACACCCGGCTCTTCGCTACGTTGGTGCGACTCTGCCGTGAGCAGGTCAGCAACATCAAGCAGTTGGTGCCCCTGACCTGGATGGTCGTCGGTGTGCTGCAAGCACGCAGCATTGCGCCCAGCAAGCTGGCACCCTACCTTCCTGGCGATATTCTCGCCGCCTCGCACGAAGCGCGCGTCCGTCGCTGGCTGAAAAACCCTGCCGTGGACGTGTGGCAGCTGTATCAGCCCCTGCTGGGAGCCGTGCTTGCCGGCTGGGAACGGGCGAACATTTACCTCATCCTCGACGGCAGCTGCGTGGGCAACGGGCGCTGGACGGTCTGGCGGCTCGCGATTGCCCACGGCTGTCGCGCCTTCCCGGTGGCTTGGAGCGTGACCCAGGGCACTGGCAGCGTCTCGGTTGAGCGCCTTTCCCCGATGCTGCGTGCGGTGGCGACCTGGCTTGGTGGCCGCGTGCGCCAAGTCACGTTTCTGGCGGACCGTGGTTTTCACGACTATCGCTGGGCCAAGCTCGCCCGCTCGTTCGGGTGGGACGACGCCATCCGTCTGCCCTGTTCCACCACGGTCACACTTGCTAATGGACGTGTGCGGCGCATTGACGCATTGGGCGTGGCGGCGGGCAAAACCGGCTTTTTTCAAAGCGTGCGCGTGACCATCGATGGGCAGTGGCGAACGCACCTGGCTATCACCTGGACGACGGCGACGGCCAAACAACCAGCTGAAATTGTGGCGGTGATGGCCAACCGCAAAGCCAACCGCCGACGCTTGCGTATCTACCTCAAGCGCATGCAGATCGAGCAAAGCTTTCGTGATGACAAATCGGCTGGCTTCGCCATGAACCAGACCAAGCGTGATGACCCGGCCCGTATCGAGCGCCTGCTGCTGGCGGTGGCGATTGCGACCCTGTGGTGTCACGAACTCGGTGAAGCGGTGCTCCAGAGCGAGCAGCGCCGCAGGATTGACCCAGGCTGGAAGCGGGAGTTGAGCATCTTTCAGCTCGGCCTGCGCTGGCTCGCCCGCTGCCTTGCTACCTTTCCGCAACGCCTTAGCGCGTTTTCCGCATCACTGACACCCATTCGCCTTCCGCCCAGTCTCCCCAAACGGCGGCGCTAAAAGTGTCAGGGTATGAGACTTTAAAGAGGATACTCTATAGAGGATTTTTGTCAATAGTTTTTAATGGCGCAGATACTAGCCGCTGCCGAACGGCCTGCCCATCAGCTGCCGCGAGCGCGCTGCATAGAATTACGTTCAAAAAGCCACGATCTCGGGCGCGAAGCGGTCAGCTGCATGGGCTTGTTCGGCAGCGTTTGGAGTAGCATTTCTGGTGCTACATCAACTTTTTCCAGTGAGACTCTTTCCTGTGGAATCTGCGAGGCTCTAATTTAGGGCCGTAGTACCCTAGGGCCATCGCATCTAATCCTTAACGACCACTCGGGATAACGTCATTTCGGAAAACCCCACCCATCCTTGATGGACACCCGATTCATTGGATTACCCGGTTTCGGCTTGCGGTGGCCCGACCAGGATCTGACCGAGGGTGGCGGTGTTGAGGCTGGCGGCAAAACGTTGCTGCTTGAGGCTGCGCTTGGGATACATGGGCCGCGCCTGTTGGAGCAGATTGAGGGCAATATGGCGCAGCACCACCAGATTGGCCGGGCCGTGGCCGACGGCCACCCGGCTGTCATCTTCCCGAAAGACCACGTCGAGGATCCAATGCACGCAATTCTCAATTTCCCAGTGGCTGCGGATGGCCGCCAACAGCGTCTGGGCGTTGCCGTCGAGGCTGCTGATGAACAGCCGTTGGTCGCTGGTCGTGGTGCCGTTGAGCCGACGCTCGGAGCGGAGCATGCCGATACTGGCTAGGTCAGGCCAGGCGCCATCGGGATTAAGTTGGGCCAGAACGGTTGGGGCGGTGATCGTCCAGACCGTGCGGCGCTCCCAGCGGTTGCGGTTGGTCTCCTCGGTCTGGTGGGTCGCGTGGATTGCGGCTCCCGTGCCCGCATGGGCTGCGGCAAACGCTGCGGCGATGGCCGCGCGCAGGTGCGGCTGGTTGTCCTTCACGGGCAGGACATAATCGGCCTGCCGATCGCGGATGGTACTGGCCGTCTTGACCTGGCAATGCAGCGCATCGACGGTGACGATACACCCGGCCAGGTGCAGCTTTTCCAACAAGGCCGGGATCGCCGGGATTTCGTTCGAGGCCGAAGCGACCCGTTCCTGCCCCAACACCAGGCGATTGGTGCTAGCCCATGCGCTCACCACCTGCACCGCCGCTTCGCCCCAACTCCGCGCCGCCGAGCCGCGCAAGGTTTTGCCATCCAACGCCACGAACGCTCCCTTGGTTGTGGTCTGGATGGCCGCAAACCAGGCCAGAAAGCAGCGCTGGAGTTCGGTCGGGTCGAGCCGGGCCAGCACCCGACTGAAGGTAGCGTGGGAGGGAATGCCGTTGGGCAGATCCAGAAACGTGCGCAGCCACCGTTCCCGTTCCTGGCCAAACGTTTCCATCCCGGTCGGCCCGTCCGCCCCGGCGACCACCGCGCAGATCGCGATCGTCAGGATATCCAGCAAGGCGTGCGCCTTCGTCCGATTCACCCGTGGGTCCGTCAACGTCCCAAAATGCGCGGCGATGCTCGCCAGGTCGCCCTCAGCCATCGTGCCCCTCCCTGCCTGCAGCGGATGGAAGGCCCGCAGCATACCGCAGGGTCGTCGATGACGCAAACCCTATCCAACCATGATCCTTATGCGCATCTATCCTTGATGCGCATCAAGGATAAGATGCGATGGCCCTGTGCTTGAGGGTAGAGTACCATAATCTTGAGCAGGTACGTAAGCAGGAATATGAAAGAGCACGAGATCCGCCCAACGGCCTGAGCATCAGCGGCGGCGTACCTGTAGATCGGGAAGGCCGTCGAGTTGATCCTAGGTTTCAAAAACGCCCCGATCTTGTGGGCACAAAGCGCCGTCCCCTGCAAGCCCTTGTTCGGCGGCCTAGTGCAGTGTCATTTTAGCACATGGCATAGGATAGAGTGGAATACATTTCTGGTTTCTCCGTCTTAATCTCTGAAAGGAGGTGAACGCTGTGCCATTACTGTCCATGCTTACACGGTTATTCGGTGCTGATGTCCAGCCGGATCAACGAGCGGAGACATTCAGAGGTATTTATGAGGCGGAATTTCATCGCCTATACGCCTACATTCGTTACCGCGTCGGCGACGCAACCATCGCTGAAGATTTGACGGCTGATGTCTTTGTGCGATTCTGGATACACATGGGAAGAATCCGTAATCCAGCGGCCGTGACCGCGTGGCTTTTTACCACCGCACGCCATCTCACGATTGATTACTTGCGCCGATCACAGCGTGTCTGCTCGCTTGAGGCGTTAGCACCAACGTTGCTCCCGACGATTAATCTGCCTGAGGCGGATATTGTGCCTGCCGATCAGTATTCCCGTATCCTGCAAGGACTTGGACAACTTGGTGAGCGTGAGCGTGAGATTATCGGTTGGCGGTTTGCCGCTGGCCTCCGCAATCGCGAGATTGCCGGTGTGCTCGGCATCAGTGAAGGGAATGTGGCGAAGATTTTACATCGCGCAATAACGAAACTTCGGCTCGTCGTGCACCCAGAGACGCACGACGACAGTAACGACAAACGCTAAACACTGTACAAAGGGAGGTGGGAAATGCCTAATCTGAAGCACGGAACGACGCAAATCAATCCACGTGAGCCTAATCGGGAGGAAGGTATGGAACAGCAACTTACTGAACTGTTGGCGCTCCTACGCATGCCAGCAATGTCGGTACGAGAACGCACGTGGCAAAAGATTCAAACACGCATCGTGGCGCAGACGCAGACTTCGACCAATAGGTTTCGCCAACAGAGCATGCGGCTTGTGATAGGATTTGCGCTAGTCCTCGCATTCATGATCGTTGGGGTAAGTCCGCTTGGACATGAAGCTGTAGCGGCTGGACGGAGCCTGCTGGCCGTTGTCTTCGGTTCGGTGATGAAGACGGGGCCTGATGGTCAAACGACACCTGTTCCTGCGATCGTTGTGGGTAGTAGTATCATAAGTGTCGAAGAGTTAGTCAGTCTGCCGGAAGCAGAACAACAAGCTGGCTTTCCAGCACGCGTGCCGCAGTATTTGCCTGACAAAACTCACCTGCTCGGAGCGAAGACCATCGTGTCGAATCAAAGCTCACCCGAAGGGCGGCGGATACAACTTACCTACCTTGTAGGCGATCAAGGACAACATTTCACGCTCGTGCAAAGCCGTAACTTACCAGAACAGCAACCGACTTATGCGCAACAGGTGCAGATTGGATCGAATCCAGGTTGGATTCAATCATGCACTGAGTCTGATATGCCCTGCTACGCCGTAACATGGAAAGATGGGGAAGACTGGTTCTGGTTAGCAGGTGCCTTGCCGTCCGAACAATTCATACGAATTGCAGAATCGATCCCGACCATCGGTAAGTAGTGATCCATTGTGAATAAGGGGATGCGAAGTGAACCGGCATCCCCCTCATCTATTTTGCCTCGGAAAAACATGAGGATTGATACGATGGCCGCCGAACGCTCCGCGTTAGCTGCGCCGCCGCTCTGAAGCGAGACGAACGAGGGCACGGGAACGCCAGCCAACATCGCGCCCAGGTCACGGGCCGCGCCCGC
>JAAUTF010000300.1 GCA_012031775.1 Candidatus Altimarinota bacterium
GACATTGTGCTTTTCGATACGCCGCCGGTTGTTGCCGTCAGCGACGCTGTCGTGCTCGCCCCGCGCGTCGATGGCGTCTTGCTGGTGCTCCAGGCTGGCCATACGCGCCGCGACCGCGCCCGTGAAGCGCGTAAACAGCTCGAAAAGGTTAAGGCCAACATCGTTGGTGTGGTGCTCAACAACGCACGCTTAGAGACAGGCTATGGCTACTATGGCTAATACCAGTGCTGTTTGAACAGATCGCATTCGGTGCCGATAGCTAGCGCATCAGCGCGACCTGCGCGGCACTTGGCACTCGGCACTCGTACAAGTCACTCAGGGTAGCCTGAGCCAGTGTGGTTCCTATGATCGATCTGCATAGTCATATTCTGTTTGGTATCGACGATGGCCCGCCTGACATAGCGGGCTCGCTTGAACTTGCACACGCCGCTGTCGCCGATGGCATCACCACCATGGTATGCACCCCACACGCGCGCGCCGCCTATCTCGCGGGGAACAACCGGGTGACGCTGATTCACGAGCGCATAGCAGCCCTGCGCGCCGCTTTTGTCGCCGAGGGCATCGCGCTGCAACTCATCCCCGGCACCGAAATCTATGCCGAGCCAGAAAGCGTCGAACTGCTGCGCCAGGGATTTGTCCTCCCGCTCGGTGCAAGTCGCACTGTGTTGATCGAGTTTCCGGCGAACATCCTGCTCAATACGCTCGAACAAATGGTTTTCGCCTTTCAGCTCGCTGGCTACCGGGTGCTGGTAGCGCACCCTGAGCGCATTCAGGCCGTGCGCCAGGCCCCCGATCTGCTAACTCCGCTGATCAACCGTGGAGTATTCTTTCAACTCACCGCCGAAGCCTTGATCGGCGCACAGGGCGAGCGTATGCACATTATCGCCACTACCCTGGTGCAGCAGCGCTTAGTCCAGGTACTAGCCAGCGATAGTCACGGTACGCACCTCGATCGTATGCCCGCCCTGCGCCCCGCTGTCGCCCGCGCATCCGCATTGATCGGCGAAGCCGCAGCCCTGGCAATGGTTCAATCGACGCCCGCCGCCCTCCTCGCCCCTGCATACATTGTATAGCCCCGGCTTTTTGAACCGTAGAGAACGCAGAGAGTCTTACCGCATCCACTTTTCATTCAACCGCTCGAAAAAACCTTCTGCTCGCAGCTCGTCGAGCGCACGGTTGATCTCCGCTTGCAGCTGAAAGGCATCGTACGGCACAGCTAGCACATAAGGCTCAGATGAGAGCGCAGCAACAATGTGGAGATCGGAGAGTTCTGCGAGCGCGATCAGTGCCGAAACACTATCGACAATAACAGCATCGACCTCGCCCGCTGCCAGCGCCGCAATCGCCGTCTCGGCATCGTCAAAGTTGGAGTCGAGCCGCAGTGGAAGAGTGCTCGCCAGCCGACGTGCCAGCGCGTCGGCGTCGCTGCCCAATGCCACTGCCACCCGCTCCGTCGCAAGATCGCCGACTTCAGCGATAGATGAGGCGCGTGGAGCGACTAGTACCTGACCGGCATCGAAGTAGATCTGTGAGAAGCGCGCGCGAAATCCCTGTTCCGGCGCATACGGCAACGCCGATGCGATCACGTCTGCCCGGCCTGTTACCAAGGTGTCGTAGAGCGCGTCAAACCCTGTCGGCACAAACGTGACATCCAGGTCGAGCTTCGCCGCAACTGCCCGCGCCAGATCGATGTCATACCCCATCGGCTCACTGTTTTGAAGATCTGTAAACGGGCGAAAGCCGAGATCAACTGCCACTCGCAGGCTGCCCCGTGCCTCAGCCGCAACCAGTGTTGCATCGAAACTCGCAGCACCACCACCTGCTTGTGTGCTCCAGGCTAAAAAAGCATATACGAGCAACAGGGCTAGCGCGAAAATATCGCGTCCTGATCGCGCAAAAGGCTGACTCATCAAACTCTCATTTAGCATTTCTTGATTTTCGATCCCGCATTCCGTATACTAAAAGATAAATATCGGGGAGACAAACAGCCACCCCCACAACACCCATAGCCACTAATCAAGAGCATACCATAGCTTCAACGCCGCCGCCCACGCTGTCCTTATTTAAGGGCAGCCACGGTGCCATAGCTCAATTCAATCGAATTGGGCCAGGTGGGCGTCACTCTCTCGGGGATCGCCGAATGCACCTGCGCGAAGAAATACCCCAAACCACTATCTCAGCTAATCAAGCTACCAGCTCTGCATCTAGTTCTAGCTACGCTGAGCCTGCCGCAGCTGCAAAAGGCGGGGCCGCACCCATTCGGCTCAGCCGCTTGATCGCCTTGCGTCTGCTCGAAGGCAGCATCACGGTCGGATCCCATATACGGCCCTACATCGGCTTTCTGGCGGTCATTGCGCTCCTGCTTGGAGTAATTTTCTTTCAGGCGCTCTTCCTGGTGGCGCCGGCCATTATGCGTTCTTTCAGCCCTGATGAGCGTGTTCAAGCGTTGCCGCAGTCGGCGGCGGTGGAACAGTTCCTCGACGGCCAGCGCAAATATGATGCCGATATTATCTGGCAATCCCTCAGCCCATCGCTTCAAGAGTCGTTGAGCTCGCAGGGAGCTACGAAAGAAAGTATCCAGGCTCAAATCGATAACGAGCGCCTCGCCGGGCAGCGTTACGTTAAGTACCAATATGTCGGCGGTACGCTAATCAGCGATGGCCAGCAGATGTTTTTCTATGTTGTCGATATCGAGTCGCCCAGCCCGGAGCGCAACGGGAGCTTCTCCTTCGTCTTCACGGTGGACAAAGACGGCAAAATCACCGGCTTAAAATGTAATTACCTGGCGATCAAGGCACCTCTATTAGTGGGAGATGAGCATGGCGATCGAACCCTACAATCCGAATCAGAACGGGCGGCATCGCGACGAGCGAGACCGTGAACTCGACAAGAAGCTTGACAAGATGTTCGACCGTTGGCCCTGGAAATTGCGCCGGTTGCTCTGGAACATTCTCGTCGCTGCAGCGCTGATCTGGTTGGCTTGGAATTTTATCCCGGGTGCGGTCAGCTTCCTGCTTGATGGCCAGCTTGGGCCGTTCCTGCTCCAGATGTTGCCCGTGGTTGCTTATCTCTTCTTCTTCATTGGCTTCCAGTTCTTCCTGATGTACTTCTTTATGGCGCGTACCCGTATCTACTGGGTTAAACCCGGTGAAACAGGTGTGGGTTTCAAAGATTACCGCGGTAACCCCGAGGTACTTGAGGCGGCACGCCGCGTGGTGACTCTGCTCAAAGGGGCTAAAGAGTTTAAACAGATGGGCGGCGAGGTCACACGCGGTATCCTGCTCATCGGCCCGCCCGGAACTGGTAAGAGCTACCTTGCGCAGGCGATTTCCACCGAGGCCGGCGTGCCATTTGCCTATCTCAGCGCGCCCTCGCTGATGTCGGCCTGGATGGGTATGGGTAATATCAAGGTGATGAATCTCTACCGCAAGGCGCGACGCCTCGCCCGCGAGTACGGCGCTTGCATCATCTTCATCGATGAGATCGACGCCATCGGTATGGCACGTAGCGCCAATCTCGCCGGTGCCGCTGGTGCAATGGGCCTTAACAACGATGCACAGGGTGGCAAGTCGAATGTGATGATGGGGATGGGCGGCGCGATGGGCGGCGGTAGCGGCCTGCTCAACGAACTGCTGCTGCAAATGGATCCGCCGCCCCAAGATCAGAACTGGTGGGGTAAGCTGCTGCGCCTCGTCGGCCATACGTAAATCGAAGGCTGAGATGCCGCCGGTGTTGACGATGGGTGGCCACTAACCTCGCCGAAACGCTCGATGCCGCACTGCTGCGCCCTGGCCGCTTCGACCGAAAAATCGTCGTCGAACAGCCTGACGCTGAGGGGCGCCGCGAGGTGCTCGACTATTATCTTTCCAAGGTTAAACACGAGCCGATGCCGCTCGATCGCATGGTCTCGGACACGATCGGGTATACGCCAGTTGCGATCAAATATGTGATCAACGAGGCGACGATCCACGCCCACTTCGATGGACGCGCTGCGATCAACTACTGGGATTTCACGCGCGCCCGCGAGGTACACGAGTGGGGCCTGCGCCAGCCTATTCGCAGCATGTCGTATGAAGAGCGCCGTCGCATCGCGTACCACGAGGCCGGCCACGCCTATGCCATGGTTAAGCTGTTGAAAAAAGAGCGGCTCACCAAGGTGACAATTGTGCGCCACGGCAATGCGCTCGGTTTTGCTGCCTGGAAGCCCGAGGAAGAGATCCATACTCGCACCAAGGAAGAGTTGCTCGACCGCATCAAAATTTCGGTCGCTAGCCGCGCTGCCGAGGAGCTGTTTCTCAACCTGCAGATGAGCGGCGTCACCGGCGATCTACAGAGTGCGACCTTCCATGCAGCGATGATGGTCGGTGCCTATGGTATGGATAATAGCTACTTCTCCTACTTACTATTTGGCTTGCAGGGGCTCTCGGCCCCCGATGTCAAGCCGCGCGTTGAGGCGATTATCCAAGAGCAGTACCGCCAGGTCAAGCAGCTGATCGAGAACAACCGCGAGGCGGTAGTTGCTATCGCTGAAGCACTTATCTTGCGCAACGAGCTGACCGATATCGATGTCAACGAGATCCTGGCTCGTATCGAGGCTGAGCATCCCTATACTCCGATTAACGCGAAGAAGGAACGCACGCCCTTTGGCTTCCAGCCGCAGCGCACGCTGAGCACCACCACCGCCGTTGTGCGCCGCAACTCGCGCCGCGAGCAGCCCAGCATCTTACCTAGCCCCGATGTGACGATCATCGAGGCCAAAGATCGCTCGCAAGCGTAGCTGCGCTCCCTGAATGTCATTCGTTACTGCGGGTTATGGACGGCTGTGCCGCTCTGTAACCCGCAGTAATGTTAACTTCTACCACAGACGCGACTGATGTGGGTTGCTAGGGTCATCGCCGGGGTAGCGCTCGGGGTACATTAACCCGAGATGCTCATAGGCGCGCCGGGTTGCGATACGCCCACGCGGCGTGCGCTGCAAGAAACCGAGCTGTAGCAAGAATGGCTCGTAGACATCTTCGATCGCGTCGACTTCCTCGGCAAGCGCAGCGGCCAAGGTAGATAGGCCCACTGGCCCACCATTGAACAGCTCGACGATCGCCTTCAACAGACGGCGATCGTTCTCGTCGAGACCTAGTTCGTCGATCTCAAGTGTTGCAAGTGCGGCCCGCGCCACCTCTAAATCGATCGTACCGTCGGCCACCACTTGCGCGTAGTCGCGTACCCGGCGCAAAAGGCGGTTGGCAATACGCGGTGTGCCGCGTGCGCGCCGCCCGATCTCGCTTGATCCGACATCCGTGCTCGGCATGCCGAGAATGCGTGCCGAGCGCGAGACAATCTCCGCCATCGCTTCGTCACTGTAGAAAACCAGCCGATGCACCGAGACAAAACGATCGCGCAGCGGCGAGGTCAACAGGGCTAGCCGCGTTGTCGCCCCGATAACAGTGAAACGCGGCAGGTTCAGCCGCAAGTTGCGCGCACTCGGCCCCTTGCCGACGATCAAATCGAGCGCGAAATCCTCCATCGCCGGGTACAACACCTCTTCCACCGCGCGGTTCAGCCGGTGTACCTCGTCGATAAACAGCACATCGTCTTTCTGCAAATTCGTCAGCACTGCTGCCAGATCGCCCGCACGCTCGATCGCCGGGCCGCTGGTGATTTTTAAATTGACGCCCATCTCGTTGGCGATTACACCTGCCAGCGATGTCTTACCCAGGCCTGGTGGGCCGTAGAATAGCGTATGATCGAGCGGCTCACCCCGGCCTTTCGCCGCTGCAATCGCGATCTTGAGCTGATCGACCACCTTCTCCTGGCCGATGAATTCGACAAGACGGCGCGGACGCAGGCTTTTCTCGACCTGCTGGTCGTCTTCGTTGGGGTTGGGATTCACCAGCCGCTCATCATCCATAATGCCCTCAGCACGATTGTGCGATACTGCGAGCATTATAGCATAGCTGCACTTATCCACATTTTGTGGACGATATGTGGATAAGGCACTATATCTAGTATACAAGGATGGGGCGCAGCAGGCTGCGTCCCATCCTTGTCGGCCAGAGCTGGTATACGCTTAGCGCGTTAGATTGCCACCGCCGAAATTATCGAAAGTTGCGTTCGGCGTGTCGAAATACCAGGCACCGATGCGCCCGCCGGTGTTTACATACAAGTTACCCGCCTGAGGTACTGTGTCGATCACACCCACCTGCAGGCAGTCGACATAAACTTGCACTGTGCCATCAGCCAAAGGCCCGTGCGCCGAGCACACTGCCGTTCTCCAACGACGCCGGAATACTGGGGAAGACCACAAAGCCGGTGCCAGGTACAAGCGCCTCGACCAAAATCTGCTGGCCGACCGCGTCGTAGCTCACCAGGATTGCGCTCTGGCTTGCGTTCGCGCCGCGCGCCTTCAGCATCAACGCGTGGAACGTGCCGTTCGGGTTGATACCGCTCAGCGTGAAGTAGGCCTCCTGGTTTGCGCCGTAGATCGTGCGCCATGCCAGCGGGCCGCCCTTATCGCTGGTCACCGCGTTATTCACAATGCGATACTGGTCGGGCTGCGTCGAAAAGAGCCAGTTACTGCCTAGCCGCCCGTTCGCCCGGTTGAAGGCATCTAGCAGCGACGTGCTCGGGAAATCCACCACCTTCACCGTGATGGTAGTCGGCTCACCGACATTACCAGCACCGTCGACGGCGTAGAAGCTTACGGTGTTCGCGCCGACCGTGTTGATCACGAAGGGGCTGCTGTATTCCACAAACCCGCCCTCATTAATGCTGTAGAAGATCGTCGCGCCCGCCTCGCTGCTTAAGGTCACCGTTGCGCTGCCGTCGAAGCAGTCGTCTGGGCAGCCTGCCTTGCTCGTGCCGCTTACCTCAGCCGTTACCTCAGCCGCACTTGCGTCGAGCGCCATGCCCACCAACACCGGGTCGTGGTCCGAGGTGCGGAACTCGTCGGCGTTGAAGAGGATGTCGATCTGGTTGGCGTTCTTAAAGTTGGTGTTGTAGTCCAACACACTTGGCTCGTCGCTGTTGATGTGGTACTCAGCGCTGCCGACAACCTGGCTCGTCATGCTGCTCGACGAAAGCGCATGATCGAGGTAGCCCCACTGGCCGTCGAAAGCGAACGAGTAGGCATCCTCGCCGCCGTAGAGCCGGATCAAGTTCGTGTAGTCGTCGGCGGTGCCTCGGTATCATGGGCCCGGCGATAATGGCGCGGATGCGGATCCTTCAGCGCGTAGCTGTTCAGGTGCC
>JAAUTF010000301.1 GCA_012031775.1 Candidatus Altimarinota bacterium
AGCTACCCTCACCCCGTCACCTTCAGCAACGCCCACCGTGCCGCCCGTCCCCATCTTCGTCACCGAGCCCGGCGCCTATCGGGCCGAGGTCCGCATGCTGCCCAGGCACATCACGCAGTGGCTCGGCAGCGACTACCAGCAGCTCGCCGAGCAGTCGTTCGTGTGGATCTACGCCAACCCGATCTACGTGCTGCCCTGATCACACCCAGCCGCAGGCCGCGGCCACATGGACGCGATGAAGCGCCTGGCTGCGCTCGATCCGTGCGCGCAGCATCGCCGCGAAGCGAGCGAGGTCCGATCGCTCGTGGCCGTCCGTGACCACGCGCAGACGAGCCACACCCGCGCCCTCGAACCCGCGAAACACCACGCGACACGTGACCTCGTCGAGCAGCTCACCGTCGCAGAAGTCGAGGCTCGCCTCGTGGTGGCACAAGTCGAGGTCATCGACCCGAAACCCGACCACGATGATCTCCTCCGTGGAGAACTCGACGATCTCGAAGCTGCGCTGCCGACCACCCCAGCTGACAGCCAAGTCCATTTGGCTGTCGCGGCCGAAGTACAACCGATCGTCGCTTCCGTGCGGGTCGTCGGTGTAGGTACGGGTGGTGCGGGTCATGGCGGGGCGTCCTTCCGTGGACATCATCGATTCCGATGACACTGGAAAGATGCCGCAGAGCTGGACCGGACCGCAAGTTCTTTTTCAGTGGCAGTGGAATCCCGAAGACTGTCCCTCGGATCGGTGACCGGCCGTAGCAGGCTGATTTGACTCTACTTTCGGTGGACCCCGCGCCGGGATGGCGACGAAAGTCACATGTTGGCGGCCCGGTCCGTCCAGTCTGAGCGAAATTTTGGGAGTTCCAGCCAGACTGAATTTCATGCCCAGCTCAGGCCGCGGCGGCCTGAGCGTGGAAGCCGCCCAACATGGTGGCGAGCGCCTTGTAGCCTCGGTGCGCGCGGACGCGGATGGTGCCTTCGCGGACGCCGAGCTCGTCGCTGATCTCGGCCATCGTCTTGCCCTCGAGCTTGTGCATGGTGACCACCTCACGCTGGCCACGAGGCAAGCTGGTCAGCGCGTGGCGGATGCGATGGGTGATGCCCAGCTGCCGCTCGCGCTCGACGGCGATGGTCTCGACATCGGGCGAGGTGTCCCGCACACCCTCGAGCAACTCGGCCGTGTCGGCGCCGACGGTGTCGAGTTTGACGGCGCGCTCACGGTAGAAGCGGCGCAGGTGATCGATGGTCGCGTTGCGGGCGATGGTCGTGTACCAGACCACGACCGCGCGATCGGGGTTCGAGCCCTCGGGCGCGACGAAGCGGTCGCGGGCGCGTGGGCCTTCATGAAGGTGGCTTGCAGCAGATCTTCGGCCGTCGCGAGGTTGCTGATCTTGGCGCGGATTTGGGCGCGCAGCAGCGGGCTCAAGCGGCGGTGCAGCTCTGCGAAGGCTCGCTCGTCGCCGCCGAGATAGGCGCTCATGAGCGCATGGAGGCCGGCGTGGCGATCATCGTGGGCGTGGGTCATCTCGAATCCTTCCGTTCGCGTGTTCCTTGGATGCAGCCTCGTTCGCCGGGTTACAGTGTTCGACCAAAAAGTCTGCCGCCGACGATCTCGATGGCGGGTATCGCTGGCTCAGATGTCACGCCGCCCGTGCCGCGGCCGACCGTCAGATGTGTCGGTGTTTCGTGTTATCCACGGCCGGTGAGCGACGAGGCGATCGCCAGCGACAGCGGCAGGAGCGCGAGCCCATCGGCGCTCGAGTCCGTCGAGGACGATGTCGCGCTCGTCGAGGCGATCGGCTGGCGCTACAGCACCGGCATGTTGGCAGGCGTGGCGCTCGTGGTGATCGTACCGGTCTGGCTACTGATGCGCAACGCGCCCGCCGATCTGGGCCTGATCCCATATGGCGCGACGACCCAGCAGGCTGCGGCGCGCAGCAGCGCCGATCCAGGTATCATGGGCCGTGCCCTGCGCACACCGGCTTTCTGGTTACTGGCCAGCACCTTCTTCATTTGTGGCGCGACCTCGAACGGCCTTGTCGGCACGCACCTCGTACCGCATGCGATTGAGCACGGTATCGCCGCCGGTATCGCCGCCGGTATGCTGGCGCTGATGGGCACGATGAACTTTATCGGCACGCTGACCTCGGGCTGGCTCACCGATCGCTACGATCCGCGGCTGCTGCTGGCCTGTTACTACGGCTTCCGCGGCGTCTCGCTGCTGTTTCTGCCCTTTGTTACCGAGCCACTCGGCCTGGCGGTCTTCGCCATTCTCTTCGGCCTTGACTATATCGCCACCGTGCCACCCACCACCGCGCTCGTCGCCGATAGCTTCGGACGCGCTAACGTCGGCACCGTCTTCGGCTGGATCTTTTGCGCACACCAGATCGGAGCTGCACTGGCCGCTTGGCTCGGTGGCCTCACCCGTGAGTTCACCGGCGACTATGGCGCGGCCTTCCTCGCCGCCGGTGTGCTGGCTGGCATTGCTACACTCTTGGCGCTACGGATCGACCGCGAACGTATCCCGGTTCAGACCGCAAGGCTCTAGCGCGGTCTCGCATGTAGAATACGATAGTTGTTTCGTTACCCCACGGCTCCGCCGTAGGGTAGCAAGACAACGGAGTTATTTATGCATATTCGCGATCGAAGCGTGCGCGCCTCGCTCGACCTGTTTCGGCGAACGTATCATTCGCTCCTGCGATCGAGCGGCGAGATCGAGATCCAGGCGCTTGTCGAACCCTTCGCCGCCTGCGAGCCGAGCCTGCACCACGAGGTGCAGACAGCGCAGCCCGATGTCGCGGCCATCACCTACACCTCGCTGCGCCTGCCCACGTGTATCGACGCGGTGCGCCTGGTGTTGCTGGGCCAGAGCCACGAGGTGTTTGCGCGCCACGGCTTCGGCGATGTCGAGCGCTGGCAACCGGTGAGCGCGCCGGACGCCGCCGCAAGATGTTTTTCGACGGCAAGCACACGCTCGCGGTCTTGATCGCCAGCCCCTCGGACATGGACGACATTGTGCCCATGCTGGTCGCTTTTCAAATCGAGTGGAACAAGCTCCACGATCTGCTCGACGACCCCCGCCTCGCCGACGCGTTAGCCACCGCCGACGTCGATGCGCTCCCACTGACGCGCGAGGTCGGCTTGAAGCTTCAGACGATCTGGGGCGAGCGCTGCGGTGCACGGCTGCGGGCTGTTGCTCAGCATAAAAAGCGCTTCGGCCTGCGTATGCTCGGCGGCTCCTTGATCGATTATGAGCGGGCGACCTTACGCTGGTGGCTAAACGTCGAAGAACATTTGCCCAACATCGTCTTTCGCCAGCGCCCGATCTATTTTGTCTCTTCGAACACCCATAGCTTGATCAACCTCTTCAGCGGCTTCGCGCTACAAAACCGCAGCGAACTGGTGGCCTATTTGCACGCCCAGCAGCACAGCGGCCTGATCAACGAGTACGAGAAGATCCTCGCCGAGGAAGTGCCCTCGTCGCTGGAAAACTTTCTCTACTATGTGCAGAAGAAATACCAGGCCGACCCGGCGAGCGCCGATTATTTCGCGCGCCGCGCCGCTGTGGAACACCAGCTTGGACTGCATCGCGTGCCGAGCCGCTTCTATGTCGATGTAGACACGCAGGTCTTTGAGCTCAATAAACTCGACCCACAGCGCCTCGACCCGCGCATCGTTATGCCCGGTGTAGAGCGGCTGGGCGAGAGCGCAGCGCTGGTGGTTAATATCGATTACCCGCTGGGGCTTGCGGCCTACCATATCCTCAAGTTGGTCGCGCGCAGCGTGCGCGAGATCCGTGGGGCCTATATCATCGGCAAAGCGGCCACATTAAACGGCAAGATCGGCGATGTGCTCATTCCGAATGTCGTCTACGACGAGCACACCGACAATATCTACAACTTCGTACCGGCCTTCAGCGCCGCCGACATCGCGCCCTACCTAGCGCACGGCAGCGTGCTCGACAACCAAAAAGCGATGACCTCGCGCGGCACCTTTTTACAGAATGCCGCCTACCTCGACGCGCTCTACCGCGACTTCTTCACCGATGTTGAAATGGAAGCTGGCCCGTACCTCAACGCGATCTACGAGCAAACGATCGCCGAGCGCTACCCAACGAGTGAGCACATTAGCCTGCTCCGCCCGCCCTACGACCTCGGATTTCTGCATTATGCCTCGGACACGCCCTACAGCAAAGGCATGAACCTCGGCGCACGCAACCTCTCCTACTTCGGTATGGATCCGACCTACGCCACGAGCCTGGCCGCCGCCCGGCGCATCGTCGCACAAGAAATTTACCGGATGGAGCGGGGCGTGTAAGGGTTGAGCATGCTTGCCCCCCTACACGCCGCATACTCAACCGCTTCACTGCCCGGTCGCCTGGGCGGTGTAATTGCCTGCCGTGCGGGCGTAGACCGCGCCGCTGGAGCGATCGATATCGGTGACCTCGACCTGGATCGGGCCGCTGTAGCTGGCGTCGAAGAAGATCTGCACCGACCAGTTAAAGGGCGGGCCGCCGTTATTCTGCAAGAAGAAGAAACCTGCGCCGATCTGTGCGCCGGTATCGCGGCGTAGCACGCGGTACTCAAGATCAGCATCCGAGGGATAGAAGGTTGCCGTGCCGCGCATTGCAAAGCCGTTCACCACTGTACTATCGGCGACCGGATCGACAATTGTGATGCTGGGGGCCACGATGGGCGGCTGCGGCAGCGGCGTAGCACTGGGCGCGGGCGCGGCGTGGCAACCGGCGATGGTGTCGGGGCCAGGGCACTGTTTGCCGTCAATACTTCGCGCCCCAACAGGCCGAAGAGCACATTAAAAGGCCGTGCGTTCTCCGGGTGCAGCTCGAAGCGTGCGCGCTCAAACCACTGCACCGTCAACTCACGGCCATCGATCGTCATCGTCATCGGCTCAGACAGCGGCAGGCCGAAGAATGCCACGCTCTCCTCGTAGCTAATGCCGGGCACGCCGGGGAAGTTCAGGCCAAAGCTGCGAAACGCCGTCAGGAACTCATCCACAGATGCTATGGCCCGTCTCCGGTACGAAAATGCAGCGGTTCGCCGCCGCCACCGCCGGATCGGCCTTGGGGAAATCGAACCAGTTCAAGCCGAGCTGGGCGAGCCGATCGGCACCGAGCCGACCGAGCAGCACATCGAAGGGTGCTGCGTTCTCAGGATGGCGCTCGAAGCGCTGACGCTCGAACCACTGCACCTCGAACGGCTGGCCCTGGATCAACTCGGTGCCCTGAGCCGTGATCGGAAAGCCAAAGGCCGACAGGCCGCCGTTCTCTTGCCAGAAGCTCAAAAAACGCTCGCTCGTGCAAAAGCCCGTCTCGGGAAAACAAACCTGGTTGTTCTGCGCGCGGGCCAGCGATACTCCACCAATGCCGACTAGCACTGTCGCCAGCGCGACGACCAGCAAACGTAGCGGAGCGCTCCGCTGCGAGAAACGCATATAAACTCCTTTTAATAGGCGCGTGCCGTCCGATTGTACCATAGCGCGCCGAGGGCACACCTCTTCCTGCGAACAGAAAGAGGTTTCTTATACCCCGATAAGCAAAGCTTTCATCGGGGTATAAGAAAAGATCCAAAAATAGCTCAGCCCTCGCATATCTTATCGAGCGGCCTGGTAGATTGTCTACATCCTACAACATCCCCAGCGAACAGTAGCTTCGCCGCTCATCTCGCTTGCCCTAACACTACGTGAGCAATCGTCTCCGCGCATATGCGCGCGGGGTGGCCGCCGCATTGCCTGCGCGGCGACAGAAAGGAGGCACGCGCCCTCAACCGGCTTCGCCCACTTTTATTCGCTATCGTGTGAAAGAACGTACAAGGAGAAAGATCTCATGTTCCGCAGAGCTATGCTGCTTTCTTCCACGTTGCTGCTGGTAGCCGCAACGCTGTTCACCGCCCTGCCCAACGGTCTGCGCGCCGCCAGCCACCGCGAGGCCCCGCTGATCGCGCTCGATCCAGGCGCCGACATCAGCGACTTCTTTATGTTCCGCAGTTACGAGCCCGGTAAAGCAGATAACGTTGTGCTGATGATGAACGTGGTGCCGGGCCAGGAGCCGAGCTCGGGCCGAACTACTGGAACTTCGACCCGAACGTGCTCTACAGCTTCAGCATCGACAATAATGCCGATGGCATCGCCAGCGATGTAATTTTTGAGGTGCGCTTTCAGAACGAAATTCGTGGCACCGTTCGTGATCTGACGCTGCCGCTTTCGTATGTGGCGCTGCCGCCGATCACCGCGCTCGACGGCCCTGGCTCCGAGGGGCTCGGCCTGCGCCAGAGCTACACCGTCTCGATGGTTACGCGCGGCAAGCGCGAAGTGCTCGCTAGCGGCCTCTTCGCCGTGCCCTCGAATGTCGGCCCGCGCACCATGCCCGATTACGCCAGCCTCGCCGCCCAGGGCATCTACGATGTCAACAAGGGTGTGCGCGTCTTCGCTGGCGGCCGCGAAGATCCTTTCTACATCGATCTGGGCGCGACCTTCGACACGCTCAATTTGCGCCGCTCGCCGCTGCCGCTGCTAACGGCCGCCGAGGATGCTGACGACACCCAGAACGCTTTTGGCATCGATCAGCTTGGCAGCTTTAATGTCAGCACGATCGCGCTTGAAGTACCGGCCAGCCTGCTCACCCGCGACGGCAAAGGCCCCGACGAGACCATGCAGAGCAAGCTGGGTGCCTATGCCAGCACTGCCCGCCGCGCCGTGCGTGTGCTGCGCACCCAGAGCGGTACTGCAGGCCGCGACGCGCTGAAGCAGATCGGCGAGATGCGCCTCGACGCGATCGCGGTACCGATACCGAAGACAGCGCGCGCACTCAGTTCGATTTTGGTCCTGGATCCAGGTGCAGCGCCTCGCCAACCCGCTCGTGAACGAGCTCATTATCAGCACCATCGACAAAGACCGCTGGAACGCGACGACACCGCGCGACGAAGGCCGCTTCCAGGAGTACTACCTGAACCCGCGCCTTGCGCTGGCGCTCGAAGTTGTCTTCGGCGTGCCAGCTGCAAAAGAGAACCGCACCGACCTGCGCGATCTCTTGCTCAAGTACAGCCCCCAGGATCGCCGCCTCGCCGAATTGCTGCGCCTCGACCTGAGCGTGCCGCCGACGGCCTTTGAAGACCAGAAGCGCCTTGGCCCGCTGGCGCACGACGCCGACGGCAACCCCACGCCCTCGACCGGCACCTTCGGGCTCGACCTGATCGTTCAGGCCTCGGGGCTGACGGTCTTCC
>JAAUTF010000004.1 GCA_012031775.1 Candidatus Altimarinota bacterium
GGCCTGGCCGCGAGTACGCGAAGGTTGCCCAGGTGAACGCCGGGCGGCGCGCGGAGTTGCTCGCTCGCCACGGCGACTGGCTCAAAGTGGCCTTTGGCGACGCGTCGGCTGGATGCGCGTCGACCTGCTGACGATTGCGCCGCCGACGCTGGCTGCAGTGCCTGAGACGAACGACATCCCTGCGCCACCGCCACGCTGGGTCTGGCCAGCACGTGGCACAATTACCTCGACCTTTGGCCGCCGCTGGGGCGGTTTCCATAATGGCCTCGATATCGCTAACGCGGCGTGGACGCCGATCTACGCGGCGCGCGCCGGCACTATTACCGAGGCCGGTTGGTGCCGTGGTTATGGCTACTGCGTCAAAATCGCTCACGACAGTGGCCTCGCGACTGTCTACGGCCATCTCATCGATCAGCCGATCGTGGCGCGCGGCGACGCAGTTGCCGCTGGTGAGCTGATCGCCTATATGGGCAGCACCTACGATCGTGCTGGTGGCGGCTATTCTACTGGTGTGCATCTCCACTTCACGGTCACCCTCAATGGCAGTGCTGTCGACCCGCTGCGTTTTTTGCCATAAGAGGTTCCAGGTGGCGCAGCTCGATGTGCCCATAGCTCTCAGTTCTCCGCTCTGCGCTCTGCGTCCCGCGCGTGTTACAATAGCAACATTTGTGACAGATCAGAGCGGAGCGAGAGTTCAGCCATGCAGCAAGCCCGGGCGGCGCGTATCGTTGCAATCACCAACCAGAAGGGCGGTGTCGGCAAGACGACGACCGCAGTAAATTTAAGCGGCGAATTAGCCCGGCGTGGTCGGCGTGTTTTGCTTGTCGATAGCGACCCGCAAGGCAATGCGACAACGAGCCTGGGCATCGCCAAGCGTGGCTTGAAGGCCAGCAGCTACGATCTATTGATGGGCACCGCAGCGCTTGATCGTACGGTTATCGCCAGCGGACGCGCCGATCTTTCCTTGGTTCCTGCCGATCAAGATCTTGCCGGGGCGGCGGTGGAGTTGACAGAGGCCGAGCGCCGTGAATTTCGGCTGCGTGATGCGTTGGCCGAGGCGCGCACGCGCTACGACTGGGTCGTGCTGGATTGTCCGCCATCGCTCGGCATGCTGACGCTCAACGCGCTCTGTGCCGCCGACAGCGTGTTGATCCCGCTGCAGTGCGAATACTTGGCGCTAGAGGGTCTGGCACAGCTCAAAAGCACGCTCGACCGTGTGCGGGAAGGCCTGAACCGTAACTTGCATATCAGCGGTGTGGTGATGACCATGTACGACGGGCGCACGAATCTGGCGCAGCAGGTGGTCGACGAAGTGCAGCGGCATTTTCCGCGCTTGATCTATCGTACACTCATCCCGCGCAGCGTGCGCCTGAGCGAAGCACCGAGCCACGGCCAGTTGATCAGCGAGTACGATGCGCAGAGCCGCGGCGCACAGGCCTACAGCGCGCTGGCCGAGGAGTTTTTGCAGCGAGAGGAGCGTGTGTCGTGAGCCGGAAACGCGGCCTTGGCAGCGGGCTCGATGCCCTCATCCCTACCTCGACTGCTGGCGATCAGGCGGTGCGTTTGCTCGATATCGACAGCATCCGCCAGAACCGTAGTCAGCCGCGCACACTTTTCGACGCCCAGGCTCTCGATGAGTTGGCGGCTTCGATCCGTGAGCACGGCTTAATTCAGCCGCTGATCGTTATCGAGGATACAGCTGGCGGCTATGAATTGGTGGCTGGCGAACGGCGTTGGCGCGCAGCACGGATGGCCGGTCTTGATACAGTTCCGGTGTTAGTGAAGGACGCCACACCGCAGCAGTTGCTGGAGCTAGCTCTGGTCGAAAATATCCAGCGCGCCGATCTTAATGCCCTTGAAGAGGGCCAGGCCTATCAGACACTGCGCGACGAGTTCGGCCTGAAGGACGAAGACATCGCGCGGCGCGTGGGCAAAAGCCGTGTGGCCGTTGTCAATGCGCGCCGTCTAATCAAGCTTACGCCGCAGGCACAGCAGGCCCTGCTCGATGCGACGATCAGCGCCGGGCACGGGCGGGCGCTCTTGCGTTTTGAAGACCCGAACGAGCAACTGGCAGCGCTCGACCTGATTGTGCGCCGTGAGGTCAGTGTGCGCGAGAGCGAGCGCTTAGCTGAGTTGGCGCAACATACAGCGCTCAGTGCCGCTGGTCGTCATGCGCTGCTAGCAGGGCAGATCGCCGCCGGCCAGGCGCAGGCGCTATTACGCATCGAGGACGGCGCCCAGCAAGTTGATCTGCTCGAACAAACGCTTACGCTCGGCCTCAGCAACCGTGAGACCGAACAGGCCGCCGAATTGGTGGCCGAAGGCATGGATGTAACCCAGGCCCTGGCGCGGGTGCGCGAGCGTGTGGCAGCGCCAGAGCCTGCAAAGCCTGCCGCTCGAACGCTCGGCACAAGCTCCGATGAGCCGCGCGCTGAGCGTGCCCAGGCCGCTGAAGATGCCGCCTCGCAGCGGCTGTTTGAAGAGGCACTTGCTACTCCGGTGCAGCTCTCGCGCAGCGGCAGCGCGATTCGGTTGACGATCACCTTCTACGACGAAGAGCAGCTGCAGCAATTTTACGACTTGATCGCCGGGTCGTGACTAGGCAGAGAACGCAAGAACGCAAGAACGCAAGGATAGTTTGTCGGCGCGGCCACCAAAAGCGGGTGCTGCCTTTCACACAAGAAACTGTAGTCGGTTGCACTGGCACCGAACAAAAACAACGTTTGCGCTCTTTGCACCTTTGCGGTTCAAACAGTGCAACCAGGACACATGGCAAACATTCTCGCGATTGGCAACCCGGTCTACGATGAGATCCGCACGCCTTTTGTGCGCACACCGGGGCGGGTGCTTTCGGGCTGCTCGACAAACGGCTGCCTGGCGCTGGCGCGCTTAGGCCATCGCGCTACTCTGGTCGGTGCGATCGGCGAAGATTTACGCGAGCGTTTTGTCAGCGATATGCAGCGCTACGGCGTACGTGCTTATCCCTGCCCATCGGCGCAGAGCGGCGGCTTCTTCCTCGACTACGATGAGCGCGGGGATCGCACGCTCGATGTGCTCGGCATCGCCGACCCGGTACCGCATCTGCCGGATATTGCGGAATTGCCCGACGCGATTATCGTCGGCCCTGTGTTGCAAGAGACGCCGCTCAGCCTGATCGCTGCCATTCATACCGCCAGCGATGCGCCGCTTTTTCTTGATCCGCAGGGATTGCTGCGGCGTATTGGCAACACAGCGCGTATCGAGCACTATTGCCCGGACGATATCGCTGCCTTGTTCCAGCTCTGCTATGTAGTTAAGGCGAATGAAATCGAGGCGCATATTCTCACTGGTGTGGAGCCGCGTGCCGATCCTGCCGCCGCTGCGGGCAAATTGCGCGCACTTGGCTGTACAATCGCGATCGTCACGCTGGCTGAGGCGGGCTCGTTCATCGATGACGGGCAGCAGCAAGTACGAATACCGGCTTATACAACGCTCGCGCGCGACCCGACGGGGGCAGGCGATACGTATATGGCTGGCTTTCTCCACGCCTACCTCGAGCGGCCCGACGATCTTTTCCGTGCTGGCTGCTACGGCGCGGCGACGGCCTCGATCTGGATCGAGCATACTGGCCCCGATGCGCCGATTACGCTGGCCGAAGTCGAGCGGCGCGTTGTGGCACTTACTTCCTTTGTTTAACCGCAAAGACGCAAAGTGGCGCAAAGGGCGTGTCCAACGTTAGTAAGTGCGGTGTTGTACCGCTGATTGTGAGCGTCCACAAAAAATTTGTGCTCATCACATGCTCTGGGTTAAGAATCACAACGGAGACGATCGACTATGATGCCGCTGCTTGCGCGTTACCGCCAGCACTATGAACAGCTTACGCTACCGCTGGGCAAGGCTTGTCTGCGTCTGGGCCTCACCCCCGACGCGCTGACCTACCTGAGCCTGGCTTTGAGCGTGATGGCGGGTTATGTCATAGCGCAGCAGCAGTTCTGGTGGGGCATTGTGGTAATTCTGCTGGTTGGTTTTGCCGATATGCTCGATGGAGCTACAGCGCGCGCTGGCGGCACCGCAAGCGATTACGGCACGGTGCTCGACCATGTGATCGACCGCTACGCCGAGGGTTGTATTATCGGTGGCATCGTGCTCTCGGGGCTGTCGCGCCTGGCTGGGCGCTCTTTGCGCTACTCGGCATGATCATGGCGAGTTATGTGCGCGCCAGGGCCGAGGCGACCGGCAAGATGGCTTCGTGCAATGTAGGGTTTGCTGGTCGGCAGGAGAAGTTAGGCCTTCTTCTCGCAGGGCTGTTTCTCCAGCCGCTGCTGCCAACATTGCCCTTGCTTGAATGGGCGATTATCATCGTTGGCGTTGCATCACACGTCACAGCGGTGCAGCGACTTCACTATGCACATCGTATTTTACGCGGCTCCGCGCTGAGCTAGTATCGTAACCCTGCCCCGGATTTCTACCCAGTGAGGCTACCACTATGGCCGATCTTCAGCCGAGTTCTTTCGATCTTCTCTCAACAGAACTGCCAGCGAAGGTGACGACCAGTGCGTCGCGTCTGAGCAGTGGCGCTACGGCAGCGAAGCCTTGGGCACCACGCCCGGCGACCCTGCCGAATGCTGGCTATCAGCGCATTCGGCGCACACCAGGGCTGCCGCAAGCCTGTATCGACCTTTTTAAGAATCATGCGCCCTTATGTATCGCCAGCGTGCTGCAATCCTTCGATGAAGGGTTTCAGCATATCGCGCTGAATATCGACGAAACTGATAGCATTATCGACGCTTACGCCAATACGACCTTTTATGTGGCATACTATATCTATGAGCGAAGCCGTGACCAGATACGGGTGCGCTGGCTGAATGCGGCAGTTGGCTACGGTCGCAACGATGCCGAACTACTCGCCTTGGTTCGCCAGCTCGCGTCGTACCTTGGCGGCGGTACAAATTTACGTCTGATTGAAATTCCAGTAGAGTAAGCACGAATGGCACTTACCAGCGAAGAAGTTCAACACGTCGCCCGCCTTGCGCGTCTACGGCTCGACAGCGCTGAGATGGAACCCATGCGCGCGCAACTTTCCGCCATTCTCGACTATATCGCGCTGCTGCAAGAAGTCGATGTGAGCGGTGTCGAGCCGACTGCACAGGTAACAGGGCTTACCAGCGTGTGGCGTCCAGATGTAGTGACCGGATGCCTGACCACAGAAGCGGCGCTGGCTAATGCTCCTGATCGCTCGGCGGATATGTTCCGCGTGAAGGCCGTGTTCGAGGAGTAGGCGAACTGCGCAACGACATACAGCTGAGATGGTTGAAGCAACGATCTTTACCGCTGTCTCTGATGTGCTGCAACTATGATGCCCTTGCAAGCGTCATAGCGGCAGTGGCCTTACACAGCGCCGGTGTCGGTGCTCGTACGAGTGGGCCAGAAAGGGACGCTTTGTATGTATAACGGTAGTGGCAACGGCCCCGGGCGGCGATATGTTTCAATTGCCGGCTTTCGTGTGCGGCCGATGTATCTTTATATCGCTGCCGCAGTTGCAGTGCTGTTGGTAATCTTTTTCATTTTGAATTTCGTCAGTCTTGGCCTTGCCATGCACTACGGTGCAGTCGCTGGTCTCTTGTTGCTTATCGCCAACCTCCGCGAACTGCTCGGCCAGTCGTTTGCGAACCGTAGCGGTACCGCGTTGCTTAATGTGCTGATCGCTGTTGGCCTGGTTTGTGCCTGGCTCGTGCAGTTTCTCGGCCCCTTCCTGTGGATCCCAGCGATCGTGTTACTGTTGATCGCCGCACCGCTGAGCATCGGTCGCGCATCGGTCTACCGCTCATACCTCACGACGGCACGTAGCGCAGTGGATGTCGCCCGTCGCACGCTTGTTCGTTAAGACAAGGCCGCAGATTGCAGCTTGTTGCCCGCTGCCTCGGGCGCAATCTGCAATCTGCACTGCTCCTTCCTCCGACCGATGACAGGCACGAGCGGAAAACCTATACTCAGGCTATTGCGCGTGCAGGCGCGACCGGTCTGCGGAAAGGGTTAAACCCACTGCTTGCGCCATAATAACGGTGTAACTCTATGCGCTCTGGAGCAGACCCGAGCCAGGTGAGGGAGTTCACCATGCTGCAAAAGAACCTCTTGAGTCGATCGCTTGATCAGTTAAAGCGCCAAGCCCGCGATCTACTGCGCGGCTATCGCGCCGGTGATCAGCAAGCCCAAACACGTTTTCTCGCGATTCTCCCCCTCCGCCCTCAGCGCCCGTTCCGGCTCGCCGATGCGCTTTTCGTCGTTGCACGTGAGCAAGGCTTCGCCAGTTGGCCACGGCTGCTGCAAGCATTTAAAATGCAGAATTCAGCATGCAGAAGCGCTAACGTGCTAGCTTCTACCGCTGACACCGATCTTCGCCCAGAGGTTGTGGCTGAAGCTACGGTTAGCCCGCCAACCGCCAGCCAAAGTGCCATCCTGTCTGAATTCCCTAATATAGCGTGGCGGAAGTTCATTTCCGATTGTATGCAGGCTTTAGCTCGCCACAATCAGGCGTCCGTCGGAGGCGGGTTTACGCTTCAGCGTACTGACCATATCATTGCGCTCGCTCAAGCCGACGGTCTTGCTGCATTATTAGCCGCTTTGCAGATTCCAGCGCGCGATATTAAAACGCTAAGAGCCAGTCTGCTCGCTTGCGATCACTACACAACGTTGATCGATGCACTGCTTATTGGTGTGACCAGCCCAAACCCACGTATCCGTTTTCTTGTCGCTCAGGCGATGGATCATTTCGCCGACGAGCGCTGTGTTGCTGCCCTGCGCGCGTTGATGCACGACCCGGTGCCGCGCGTGCGCTGGGCTGCTATCCACTCGCTGCAGTGCGACCGCTGCAAGCTGATAGCACTCGATGCTCCCGATGATACGCTCGATGATCTGATTGCTCTGGCGCTGTACGACCCAAGTATTAAAGTGCGGCGCGTTGCGACCTACGAATTGAGCCAGCGCTGTGAGGTACTACGAGTGCAGGAGGCGTTGCAACAGCTTGCGATGAGCGAGACCGACGCGGTGATACAGCGATTTTTGCGGAGGATCTGAATGACCGTTGTTTGCCTTGCTCCGCTGCTGGACGAACTAAACTTTCTTGTTAAGCACTTGACTGAGCGCGGCTACGTTGATGAGAGGATACAGATTGGGCAATTGATTGCCCATCGTTTCGCCGCGCTCAACTTGATGGTGGCACCGGGCAGCCACCGCAAAACGCAATTCGGCGTGCAGAAACAGTATTTGCTCGATCGAATTTAAGATGTGGTCGATTTAGAGCGCGGTGTTGCGCTGCACAAGGCGACAAATGCCCGTGCGGTAGCTTGGGAAGGTGCGGGTGGCGCACGCGCCTGCTTGTTCAGCGATACGCCCTTTATCGAACTGCGCGGCATCACCGACACGGCGGATCATCAGGCAAGCGGTGATTTTGCGGCGCACCTTGCACTGGCGATGGCGAACATCGCTGCGCTGCTCGTGAATTGGCGTACTACAGCAGAAGTCAGAACGTAGGATTCAGGACTCAGCAGCTCCAGCGGGTGACAATGCGTTTGCTACTGGGCAAACGAGAGTCATCGATTTGCTCGCCGCCATAGGGTGTGACTTGGGGCAAGATTATAGATTGCAGGGTAGGCATAAATCGTGGATTGTAGATGCAGACGAATATTAAAAACGTGCGGGTTAATACCCTTCGTGGGCTGCGTGATTAAAGAAGCTTCATACACTCGGCGGTAAAAAATTAAGCAAGGTAGGGTTATGATGATCAATGCCTATGTAATCAGCGATATTCACCTTGGGCCGGGCAAGCGCAACGGTAGCGACAGCTGGGATCCGCTGGAGGATTTTACCGCCGACGATCAACTTTGTGCCTTTATCGATCATCTTGCACAACAGCACCAACCGGTAGAATTAATTATTGCCGGTGATTTTCTTGAATATTGTCAGATTTTGCCACGTATCGGTTTTGCTTCGCCAGCCGATCACCTTGGCAGCAGCGAGGCCGAGTCGCTGGAACGCACAGCGGTGCTGCTTGGTCGCCACAGCAGCGGCGGTCAAGGCCATCCGAGGGTCTTTGCCGCACTACGTCGTCTGATGAGCGCAGGGCATTCGATCACGCTGATCGCGGGCAATCACGACGTCGATATCCTCTGGGATGCTGTCTGGGCACAGCTGTTTGAGGCTATTTACCCGCCCGGAGCGAGTGGCACCTTGCAGCGTGTGCCCTTCTTTTATACCGTGGGCACCGGCGAGCGCGGGCGCGTTTACATCGAGCACGGCCACGAGCACGATCGTGCGAACCGCATCGGCGACCAAATGGCCTTTCCGTTTGACTTTGACTCTTTCGGTGTTAAACGTCTGAAGCGCTGCTGGGGAACGTTGTTTGTCGACAAAGTGTACAACGAACTTGAAGAACAGCGCTGGTTTATCGATAATGTCAAACCGAGTTTGCGTGCGCTGCAGCTCGGCATACGCCACGATTTCCCGTTCACAGCGAGTGCAATGGGTTTGCTGGCGCGCTTTCTGCTCACAAGCGGTTTACCGCCGATGCTCGGCGGCAGTGACGCCGTGCTAGGGGCGAGCAATAGTCCACCACCGCCAGCTGAGGAGTTCGTCAGCGCGCTTACCGATGTTGAGCTGCGCGCCTATCTTGATAAGCAACTCGACGATCCGGTCTTTCGCGCCGAATTCGAAGCCTCGGTACAGGGCATGACTGTTGCCGAGTGGCAGGCGGTGCAAAGCGGCACTGCCGAGCAGTCATCGCTCGATGAACTGGCTGATCTGCCGAGTGATGATCTAGTGCTTGGCGGCAGCGGATCAGCCGAAGATGCTTATATCAGAGCTGCCCGTGTGATCATCGAGCGCGACGAACGCATCGGCAGCGTAATCTTTGGTCACACGCATACACCGATCGCCGGGCATATAATCGAGATCGATGCGGCGCATAGTGGGCGTTACTACAACAGCGGCACCTGGACACCACATCTGCGCGAGGCGCAACGCAACTATAGCTGGGATGAGATTGCCGACGAGCGGAATTATATCGCTGAGTTCACTTATCTCGAACTGGTGCCGGATACCGATGGAGCGTATGAGGTGGCCTTGCAGCGTTGGCAAGGGTAGAGTGTATGTCGGTGCAAATTATTTGCAAAGAACAGCTGGTAGGAATATCACGCCATATTCGCAACGATATATATGAGACCTACCGCTTTCTTCTGGCTGTCGATCAAGTGCATGTAACTATCACCGATATGGTGCTCGGGCCTCATGTTGCAGTTATTTATGGCTATGGCACCAACGTTGTTCACGTGAAACATAGCGTAGAATTCAGAAGTAAGCAAGGCCCTCCAAGGAAAATGGGAAACAATGTAAGTCTCTGACCTTCGGAATTCTGAATCCTGAATTCTTAAGATATATGCTTGAACCACCAGATCTCGCAGAAGACGTATTGCGCCACTGCCTACACCGTACCTACAGCTGCGCCATAACACAAGTAGAATTCCTACCGCTCGGCGTCGATGTTCGTGCCGCCGTCTATCGAGCGCAGGCTGAAGGTGGTGATAGCTACTTTGTGAAACTCAGGCGCGGTGAGTTCAACGAGCTTGCCGTACTGCTGCCAGGCTATCTCAACCAAAGCGGCGTAGCTGCGGTCATCGAACCGCTGCCAACGAGCACCCGGCAGCTTTGGACGACACTTGGCGATTTTACCGTCGTTCTCTATCCTTTTGTCGAAGGCAAGAACGCCTTCCATCGCCCGTTCACCGAACGACATTGGCAGCAGTTCGCTGAAGCGCTGCGACAACTTCATACCGTGCCCGCCCAGAGCAACTGCGCGCCCAGATGCGGCGCGAGGCCTTTTCACCACGCTGGCGCGAGCGACTTAGCTTCTTTATGAAACAGCTCGATGCACGCCATGACGACCCAGTTGCTGCCGAGTTGATCGCCTTTCTAACCGAGAAACAGACCATTGTCTACACAATACTAGCGCAGGCTACTAGCCTCGCCGAACAACTGCGGCAAGGCGAGCTGGAACAGGTCATTTGTCATGGCGATATTCATGCCGGCAACATCATGATCGATCAGCACGATAGGATCTGGCTCGTTGATTGGGATAACCCACTTTTGGCACCCAAAGAGCGTGACCTGATGTTTATTGGTGGCGACCAGGGCTTTGTTGGGCGATCTGCGGTCGAGGAAGAAGCTCTTTTCTATGCGAGCTACGGGCCAGCTGAGGTTAACAGCGCGGCAATTGCCTACTACCGCTACGAGCGCATCATCGAAGATATTGCCCTCTTCTGTGAAGATATTCTGCTTACAACAGATGGTGGTGCCGATCGCGCGCAGGCCTTGCACTATGTCAAAACGAATTTTCAACCTGCTGGTACGATAGAGCAGGCGCGGCGGGCTGATCGAGGTTGAGCAGACTGGGAGACCGCATTCCTGCTTTGATAACATAGGAGCGATAGGCGATGACACACGAGGTATTGTTCTACCAGCAACTGCCCACCGCCATGGCACTGCCGCCGATGCAGCGCCACGAGCAACTCCTGCACCTGCATTATGAAGCGCTGCAGTGCTATCTTGCCGCGCTAAGGTGTATAACTTCCACACGTGCGCAGACTGTAATCTTCCCTGAAACCGATCAGCGGACAGTTGCGCAAATTATCGGCCATATCGTCGCTTGGGATCGCTTCGCGCTCTTGTCTGCCGGAGACATCCTTGCTGGTGTTCAACACCCACGGATGATCACCGATCTAAGCGGTTATATCGATCATGACGGCACAACGCTGACGTTCGCGACGATCGACACGTTTAACGGTTATCATATTCAAAAGTATCAGCTCTGGCCCTGGCACACGTTACAAGACCTCGCCGAGATAGCACTAGCACGCTTTATACCTTGTTTGACCATCCACAGCTGCTCTCGGCTAGCCGACTAGAACAGACACAACCGTTTCGTAAGCGTCTGCAGAGCGGTGTTATGATCAACGATATAACGATGGGCTGGAACCTGTGGCTCACTATGATCGAGCATATCGCCGTTGAGCATAGGGATATGCTCGATCGACTGACCGAGTCGTAGAAGGAACGTTTATGACATCGCCACTTCCCATTATTATCTCCGTCGTTATTATGGCTCTGGCCGTGATCGTACCGTTCTACTACGATCTCTTGCACGATCAACTTTTTCTTGGCATTGCAGCGGTGATGTTGGTAACTATCAGCACCTTGCTCTTCGGTATTCTAGGAACCCTGCTCGTCAGCGGCGGTATGACGTATCTGATTTTGCACGAGCCACAGTCGAGAGTGTATCCGAGTAATTCACAGCCGAGTTGGCGTCAGCAAAGTATAGCTCCTGCTCCCAAACCTGTCACAGCAACTCATTTTATCGTCGGCTGTATCTTGCTAACACTGACCGTTCTCACCGTGATTGTGGTTTTTGTTTTCGGTGGCTAAACCGCAGCATGGCCGGGCCGCCATACCCTGCTGGCGTAAAATACTACTTGTTCTGAGAACGAAATTACTAAGCCTGGCATTATCCGCAAAAGACTCTATGATGTATGCTATATATAACGGTGTCTACCTGTTAGAGGGCTACTACTAAGCCCGCTCCTCATTTTGACAAGCGAAATTCTATGGAAAACCATTTTTTTACAGCCAGGAACACGCGAGTGCTTTTCACGAGGAAAGCGTCGCCGCAGCCTATGCTTATCGCCCGCCTTACCCGCCCGAAACCTTTGACCTACTGATCCAACTGCTTCCGCCACAACCGTCGCGTTTACTCGATATCGGCTGCGGCACTGGCGCATTAGCTCGGCATTTGACGCGTTTCGGCGTATCTATCGATGCGGTTGATAGCTCAGCTGTGATGATCGAACACGGGCGAAAGTTGCCGAATGGCTCTGATCCACTGATTAACTGGCGGATTGGTGTAGCAGAAACGATCGAACTATCGCCTCCATATGATCTTATTCTGGCTGGCGAGAGCCTGCACTGGATGGAATGGCAGATCGTGCTACCGCGCTTTGCGCATATGCTCGATACGGAAGCATTGCTTGTGATCCTCGATCTCGGACATCTACCAATGCCGTGGAGCCATCTTCTTGGGCAGGTGATTCAGCGCTATTCGACCAATCGCGACTATCGCTCAATCGATCTGATTGAACAGCTAACGCGCCGAAATCTGTTCGTCGAGCAAGGGCGTATCACAACCGAGCCCTGGCTCTTTCGCCAAGCCATCGCTGACTATGTCGAGTCCTTCCATGGGCGCGCATCGTTCTCGCGTGCGCGGATGAAACCCGACGAGGTAGTAGCTTTTGATAGCGCCGTCAGGGCGGCGGTTGAGGCACACGTACACCAAGAAGTTGAGCTACCAATTGTGACCACGCTGGTTTGGGGAAGGCCTGTAGCTGAGGGAATAACTTAGTGGAGCTACTTAAAACGAGCTGATAATTATCAAGGGCGCATTATGCGTTACTGTGTTTTCTGTGAGTTCATCGCCAGTCGTAGACCGGCGAAAATATAAATCTGTTTCTCGCCGATGGTGAGTCTGCCTTTCAAGAGATCTTTCACCTACACACGCACATCTTCCCGCGCTTTGTCGGCAATTCCTTCATGCTCGATGCTGATTGGTCATATCAGCCATCACGCCAGCAGTTAGACACCGCAGCGTTCGCTACTCGCCAGGCCTATGACCGCAGCTTTCCAAAAAGTTTCACGTGAAACATATCAATGCAAACCCATCTTATCGCGCCCGGCCTCCTTCGGCGGGATGGCACAATCCTGATGGTACAACAGCCTGGTGCTGCATCGAGCGAGCAGTCTTTGTGTTGTATAGAATTTAAGTACACTATCGGCTGTTGAATCGCTGAAAGCGCGACACACGTCGCGCTCAGCAATTTGTCTTCTTGATTCGTCTACGCAAAAGCTCCTGGTTCCCTAGTTCCCTAGTTCCACATTCTCCGCTTCCTACAACTCCGCCGCCGCCAACGTCAACAGCAAGAGCGCTTGCATACCGCGGCCGAGGTTAGCTGGCACGATATACTCGTCGCTACGGTGCGCATTGCCGCCGTCAGTTAGCCCAACACACACTGCCGGAATACCCATGCTCAGCGGGATGTTCGCGTCGGTGCTACTCTGTTGGTAGTTGATACTTGCGCCCACCGCCTGGTAGGCCGCCGTTGCTGCCCGCACCAACCCATGATCACGACCGATCGCACCAGCAGGCCTGGCTCCAACTTGCTCGACCATAATCTGCACGTCGCGTTGGCTTAACGTAAACGTGGCAATAACCGTGTCAACGCGCGCAACGAGTTGGGTCAGCGCTGCTAGATCGACCGAGCGCATATCGAGCAGCAGGCTCGCCTGCTCAGCGATCGTATTCACCGACGTGCCACCCTCGATTACGCCGATATTATAGGTTGTGCGTGGCAAGCCCGGTACGCTTATCTCCGTTAGCCGCGCCGCCAGCTGCACTAGGACATGAACAGCGCTCGTCACGCCAAAATTGCCCCAGGAGTGACCGCCGCTGCCTCTGACCAGGATGCGGTAACGTCGCACCGCGATCGCTTGGTGGTGAATGGTGCCGAAATCACAGCCTTCTAGCACGATGACCTGGTTCAGCTGAGAGCGCAAATGCTCCACAGCGGCGCGCATGCCCCGTAGATCGCCAAGGCCCTCTTCGCAGACATTTGCCACAAACCAGATATCATCGCGATGGCTGATGTCGAAGTGCTGCAACGTCTGGGCCAGATGCAACAGCCCCGCTACCCCAGTGCTATTGTCGCCAATGCTCGGTCCGTAGATGCGCTCGCCCTCATAACGAATGCTTAGATCGGTCTCGCGCGGAAACACCGTATCGGTGTGAGCACTCACCAGTACCGCCCGCCCCGGCCCGCGCCCGCGTCGCCGCCCGTACACATTACCCAACGCATCGCTGTGGATGTCCCCAAGCTTCAACGTTGTAAAGCGCTCCTTTACCAAAGCACTGCGCTCCTGCTCGTCAAACGTTGGCGCTGGCACCTGCTGAATGGCAACAACCGTCTCGATCACCGGTCGAATGTCGGCCAGGCTCGCCAGGGCGCGCTGGACGCTCGGCTCGTTCTGCCAGGCGAGAATATCCATTAGGCCAGTACCTTTCAAAGGGTTGTAGGCAGCGCGGCACTTTACACAAGCCCCACTCTCACCTGTAACCTGTAACCTGTAACCTGTAACCGCATTATCAATTCAAATAAAGCGCCTGTCAATTTGCGACGCCCTGTGTTTCGTGGCATACTGACGCATCATAATCCACCAGAGGAGCTAACTTATGGCGCTCTTACCGACAACGGCTATCGCTGCTATTGCTGCCTTCGATGGTCAGGAAGTGACTCTCGCAGGTTGGGTCTACAATAAGACCGAAAAAGGTCGCCTGATTTTTATTCAGCTGCGCGATGGTAGTGCTCTTATCCAATGTGTTGTCTTTAAAAAGAATGTTAGCGACCAGATTTTCGCCGTCGCTCAAAGCCTCGCTCAAGAAACATCCTGCCGTATTACGGGCACTGTTCGTGCCGACGAGCGCGCCCCCAGCGGCTTTGAGCTCGATGTCAGCGATGTTCAGGTCGTTGGCGCTAGTAGCGATTATCCGATTTCGCCCAAAGAACACGGCGTTGAGTTTCTCATGGAGCACCGCCACCTCTGGATCCGCTCATCCAAACAGCACGCCCTGCTGCGCATTCGCGCCGAGGTTATCGCTGCCGCCCAGGAGTGGTTAAACGCCCAGGGCTTTATTCGCTTCGACTCACCCATTCTCACGGCTACTGCTGCCGAGGGAACCAGCAACCTCTTCGCCACCGAGTATTTTGATCTTGGCAACGCGTATCTCGCGCAGACCGGCCAGCTCTATGTTGAGTCCGGGATGATGAGTTTTGGCAGGGTCTATTGCTTCGGGCCAACCTTTCGTGCCGAGAAGAGCAAAACACGCCGCCACCTTACGGAGTTCTGGATGATCGAGCCTGAGGTCGCTTTTGCTGAGCACGACGACAACCTCGTTCTGCAGGAGAATTTTGTCAGCGCGATTGTGCAGCGCGTGCTTGAGCGCCGCAGCGACGATCTTACAACGCTGGAGCGCGATATCACGAGCTTGGAAAGGATCGTGCCACCTTTTCCGCGCATCAGCTACGATGAGGCGATTGCCCTAATCGAGCAGCACCACCACGAGATCGAAGGCTGCCAGCCCATCCCCTGGGGCGAAGATTTTGGCGCACCGCACGAGACACTTATCGCCAGCAAGTTTGAAAACCAGTCTTTGTCGAGCGCTTCCCAAGTGCCATTAAGGCCTTCTACATGCAGCCCGACGCACAGCGCCCTGAAGTCGCCCTATGCGCCGATCTGCTTGCCCCCGAGGGCTACGGCGAGATCATCGGTGGCTCGCAGCGCATCCACGACCCGGCGCTGCTCGAACAACGTATCGTCGAACACGGGCTCAATGTCGCTGATTACCAGTGGTACCTCGATCTGCGCCGCTACGGCACTGTTCCCCACAGCGGCTTCGGCATGGGCATCGAGCGCGCCGTCGCCTGGATCTCCGGTACCCGCCACATCCGCGAAACTATCCCCTTCCCGCGCCAACTCTATCGCATCTACCCTTAACTAAATCTTAACACAAGGGTCGCACGGGCGCAGCATGCTGCGCCCCACCTTGCATCGCCGCCGTGCCTTGCATCGCCACCCGCACGGGCGCAGCATGCTCATCTATCATGCATTTCATTGACACTCATTCCTCGACCGACTATAATCGATATCATTCCTGCCAGTTATCTAAAAATCCGTTTACATCGTTGTAGCGGTGCGCCGAAAAGGAGCTGTTCGATGCTGAACCTTGCTTTTCTGCTTGAGCAAAGCGCCCGTCGCTTCCCCGCCAAAACTGCCGTCATGCTCGATGAGCATCATCTTAGTTTCGCCGAGCTGAATGGTGCAGCTAATAAGATCGCCAACGCCCTCACTGCGCTCGGCGTTCAGCGCGGCGACAAAGTCGCGCTGATGTTGCCCAACACACCGCACTTTCCGATCGCCTACTACGGCGCGCTCAAAGTAGGTGCCACCGTTGTCCCGCTTAATGTGCTTTTTAAACAAAATGAGATTCAGTATCATCTCGAAGATAGCGACGCAATAGCCCTTATTGTCTGGGAGGGTTTTCTTGCCGAGGCCGCCGAGGGCTATCGCCGCGCTAGCACATGCCGCAATCTGGTCGTCGTTCAAGCACCCGGCGTGGATCTCCCACTGCCCGATGGCGCAGTTACGTTCGGCAGTTTGCTCAGCCAGCACGCGCATATCTTCGACACCGTGCAGACTATGCCCGACGATACCGCTGTAATACTTTACACCAGCGGTACTACTGGCCGACCCAAAGGTGCTGAGCTCACGCACGCCAATATGTTCTTCAACGCCATGATTAGCGCTGAGCGGGTTATTCACGCTCAGCCCGAAGACATCTCGCTCTGTGTGCTACCGCTCTTCCACTCCTTCGGCCAGACCTGTGTGATGAATGTGTCCATTTATGCCGGTAGCACACTGACAATGCTGCCACGCTTTGAGCCGGTCAAGGCGATGGAGATCATTCAGCGCGATAAGGTGACGATCTTCGCCGGCGTGCCGACGATGTATTTTTACCTGCTGAACCACCCACAGTCCGGCGACTTCGACATGTCTTCGCTACGTCGCTGCGTTTCTGGTGGCTCGTCGATGCCTGTCGAGGTGATGCACGCCTTCAACAAGAAGTATAACGTCGTTATCCTTGAGGGTTATGGTCTCTCCGAGACATCGCCGGTAGCCTCGTTTAATCAACTCGATCGCGAGCCAAAACCGGGCAGCATCGGCACACCGATCTGGGGTGTCGAGATGCGCTGCGTTAACCTCGAAGGCCAGCCCGTCGCGGTCGGGGAACTTGGCGAAGTCGTTATTCGCGGCCACAACGTGATGAAGGGTTACTACAAGCGCGCTGAGGCTACCGCCGAAGCTATCCGTAACGGCTGGTTCCACAGCGGCGATCTGGCACGTGTCGACGAAGATGGCTTCTATTTCATCGTCGATCGTGTCAAGGATATGGTTATTCGCGGCGGTTTTAATGTCTACCCACGTGAGATCGAAGAGGTGCTCTACGCCCATCCGTTCATCGCTGAAGCAGCTGTTATTGGCGTGCCCGATCCGGCGCTCGGCGAGGAGATTAAAGCCGTTGTCGCCTTCAAGCCCGGTCAATCGGCCAGCGAGCAAGAGTTGATCGATTACTGCAAAGATCGCCTTGCCGCCTACAAGTATCCGCGCTCCGTTGAGATCCGCGACACTCTGCCAAAAACGGCCACCGGCAAAATTCTCAAGCGCGAACTCAAGTAAACGCCCAGCCCGAACGCACCGTACGGGCGCAGCATGCTGCGCCCAACAGCGGCACCCTGCGCTTTATGCCTCCCGCTTCTTCACCGTTGCGGCCCGCTCGCCCTCGGCCTCGCTCACGCTCGGTTTTGTTGGCATCGATATCCTCTCGTCCGGTAGCATACCCGCGGGGCGCGGCGGCTCGTCGAAGCGCCCATAGATATACAGAAACAAATCACGCGCTGTCGCCGCTATCGGGCCTGCTAACACGATCCAGATGAAACCGAACTGGCTCATTACAATCAGCAAAACCATTAAAATCGCCGGGTGGATTCGCAGGCTATCGCCTGTCACCTTCGGCACCAAAACATTACCTTCGAGCTGCTGAATGATGATGTAGAGCAGCAGCACCGCTAGTACCGATTGCCAGGATACCGCGCTGGCGATCAAGAGCGCAGGTATTGCACCAAGCACGGGCCCAACAAAGGGGATCAGCTCGGTGATGCCTGCCCATACCGCTAGCAGCAACGTATACTGAATCCCCTCGACACCGAAGAGTTGCAGCAGGCTCAGGCCCACGAAGGTACAGATACCGATGATCAAGCCAAGCAATAGTTGCGCGCGGATATAGCTGCTAAACACCTTATCTATGATGCGCAGCATTGCCCAGAAATCGCCCCTGATCCACGATGGTAGGCTATTGTTTAGCGAACGTTGCCCATGCTGAGCGTCCTTCAAGACGTAGAACAGCCAGAATGGAATGATAAAGAAGCCGAGCAGAAAACCAAGGGTGTTGAGCAAGCCAAAGAGGCTTGTGGTCAGAAAGGTGAAAACATTCCGCACATACGTCGCTAGATTCGTGCGCAACGTCTCCAGGGCCTGGTTCAATCCATCGTAAATAAAGGTTTGTGCTTCCGGTGGCAGCGTTGCTATCAAAACCTGAATCTGCGCCATCCAACGCTCAACCTTTTCCGTGTTCGGTAGTGCGCGCAGCAAGCTGTTGAACTGATCGAGTACTGGTGGAATGATAAAGCTTATAAACAGCGCAACGGCAAGCAAGGCCAGGCTGAAAACAAGCAAAATCGCTGCCCATCGCGGTGTGCCA
This sequence comes from Candidatus Altimarinota bacterium, assembly GCA_012031775.1. Classification (GTDB taxonomy): domain Bacteria; phylum Chloroflexota; class Chloroflexia; order Chloroflexales; family Chloroflexaceae; genus JAAUTF01. Next base: position 18,446 of record JAAUTF010000004.1, read on the forward strand.
ACCTGCTCAACCCGATCCACGAGCGGCAGGAACAGGTACGCTAACAGTGCCCCGAAGAAAAACGGGATGAGCGCGCCGAAGGAGGCCTGGACTATTAACGAAATGCCATAGATCGCGCCGATGACAAGCGCAAACTGAATAAGTCGCGATGGCGTTATGCCCTGTATCGCCAGCATCAATCTGCGCCACTGAGCGCCGCTAAAGCGTGCCCTGCTGGCCAATTCATCCTCACGTATCACTTCGCCGCTTACCTCAGCGACGCTGCGCTCATTACTCATACATACCCGCCTTTACTGCGCGCTCTATGCTCTGCGCTCTTGTTCCCTGCCCTAAGTTAGGCGCAATCTGCAATCGCTCTAGATAACCGTTCCCGCCGCTACCACCAGCTGTTCGCCACTGGGGTTGATGATCTCAGCATCGCCGCTAATCGTCACGTCGCGCTCGAAACGCACATCGCCCCGTACCTTTAGCTGCGAACAACGGAGCAACGATGGCACACCCTCGGGAACGCGTGCCTGCAAGTCGTCGATCAGTTTAAAATACGTAGGGTCAAGATCGACTGCAATCGGCCCGAGCGTACGTAGCGGGCTCACTGCCATTCGCCAGTCTTCAGTGAGTTCATATACATCCGACCACAACACCAGTAGATCAGAGCACAGCTTTACCGGTGCAAAGCGCTCGCGTGGCACCCGCAGCGCCTGGGCATGCGGAAATATAGCAATTGCTGCGCCCATCGCTGTTTCCAGCTGATACACTTTCGGCGAACTAGTGTTCTTCGGGTCGAGTGTCTTGCTGTTGCGGATCAGCGGCAGCGGCAGCACGTTGTCGTTCTGGGCCAGCAGTTCGCGCAACGCCGACACCTGTAGCCAGATGTTATTTGTGTTAAAGTAGCGATGCACCTCAATGTTTTGAAAAGCTTCCAGGTCATCGTCAGGGCACTGTGCCGACTCGCGTAGAATGTATTGGCCGTCGCTACGCCGTCGCGCTAGGTGGCCGCCTTTTTTATCGGCCTCGGTGCGATCGGTCACTTCCATAAGGAACGGAATCCTATGACTGGCAACGTACCCCAGAATTTGTAGGTCGAGCACCGCGCCCAGGTTATCGGCGTTTGAGACAAATAAGTATTCATAGCCATGTTCGACCAGGTGATCGAGAATGCCAGAAGTCACGAGCGCTGGGTAGAGATCACCATGGCCCGGTGGGCACCATTCGAGATCGGGATCGTTTGGCCATTCGGCGGGCGCGAAGTCTTCTTGCAGTATCTTCGGCACCTTGTTCTGCACAAAATCGAGCGGCAGGTCGCTTGGCAGTTCGTGATACCTCGACAATGCAGCCAGGCTATCGGCGTGTGTGCTAAAGCTGTTCATCAGTAACAGCGGTAACCGACACTGCAGCTGCTGGCGGGTTGTCAGCACCTGCTTGGCGATAATATCGAGGAAATTGTACTCGCCTTTCACCTTTAACAGCGATTTGGCTCGCTCCAGGCCCATACTCGTGCCGAGCCCGCCGTTGAGCTTGAGCATTACAGTCTTGTCCATCGCCTGTCGCCCCGCCTCGCGCATATCGGCCATCGCGGTGAGGTCGGGGACACCGTGCGCAGGCTCGATCGTCGCCTCTGCGATGCTGCCTGTATTGCCACTAAGTAGTTCACTGTAGTAGTGGCGGAAGGTTGCAATCGCTGCCTGCTGCAACCCCGTTGCTTCCATACGCTCGGCGAAGGGCGCAAAGCGCGTATCGATCGTGGTACTATCTAGCGTCATTGAGTTCTCTTTCTTCAGTTATCCTAAACAATTTGTGAACAAGATAATGGCGCGGCACGCGGCGCAGCTACCTGCCGCACTATCATCGTATTACAACCCGTTTAGGGGTATCGGCCTTAGCCAGAACAATTATAATGTACCGCCATGAATACATGTGAGACTTTTCCCGCCGATTTTTGCTGGGGCGCGGCTACGGCAGCTTATCAGATCGAGGGCGCCTGGAATAGCGATGGTCGCGGCGAGAGCATCTGGGATCGCTTTAGCCATACGCCTGGCAAGGTTGCTAACGGCGATACCGGCGACATCGCCTGCGATCATTATCACCGTTGGCCGGAAGATGTCGCGCTTATGGCCCAGCTCGGCTTGCACGCCTATCGCTTCAGTATCAGCTGGCCGCGGATCTTTCCTAGCGGCGGCGGGCAGCCCAACCATCGCGGCCTCGACTTCTATCGTCGCCTGATCGATGCCCTGTGTGAGCATAAAATTGCCCCCGTCGCCACGCTGTATCACTGGGATCTGCCGCAAGCCCTGCAAGAACGCGGCGGCTGGGCCAACCGCGATACAGCCTATCGCTTCGCCGAGTACGCCGATCTGCTGTTCCAGCACTTTGGCGCACAGGTAACACACTGGCATACGCTCAACGAGCCCGCCATCGTTTCGTATATCGGCCACCTGCATGGCAGCAAAGCGCCTGGTACACGCCGCTTCTGGCAGCTCGGCCACGTCATCCATCATCTACTGCTAGCCCACGGTCTGGCAGTTCAAGCCTATCGATCCCATCGGTCTCACCGATCGAGTCGTCTCTCGCCCGGCATTGGCATTGTGCTAAACCTGCGTATCGGCCATCCAGACAGTGCCGACCCACGCGATAAACAAGCGCTCGACCGCATCGATACCCTGTGGAATCGTATGTTTCTTGACCCGCTTTTTCGTGGCTATTATCCAGAGGAAGCGCTGCGCTTCTTGCGCCAACGCGGTGTTTGTGTGCGCCCATCCCCTGGCGATCTCGAAATTATTGCCGCGCCGATCGACCTGCTCGGGCTCAATGTCTACACGCGCAGCATTGTTGCTGCCGCCCGCGACCCGCTGCTCGGTGTGCGTTTCATTCCACCCCGCGCCCCTAAAACTGCAATGGGCTGGGAAATCTACCCGCCCGCGCTCTATGAAACGTTGCAACTCGCCGCCGCCTACACCGATCTTCCCCTCTACATCGCCGAGAACGGTGCAGCCTTCAACGATACACCGACTGCCACTGGCGCTATCGATGACCACGACCGCATCGCATTTCTGCAAGCCTATCTGGCGGAAGCGCAGCGCGCTATCGACGACGGCATCCGGCTCAAAGGCTATTTCCTCTGGTCTCTGCTCGATAACTTCGAGTGGGAGGAAGGCTATCAGCGGCGCTTCGGCATCGTTCACGTCGACTTTCCCAGCGGAACCCGCACGCTCAAACGCAGCGCCCATTGGTACCGCGACCTTATCGCTCGCAACGGCGTATTGCGGTAAACCGCTCTGTGCTCTGTACTTATTGGTTCCTTAGACATGGCTCGCCAGTATGCCACCGTTCTGGCCAAGGCCAGGTTCAAGCACGGGTTGGTGCGGTCAGTGGTGGCAGCGAAGCCGCCACCACTGACCAGCACCAACGGCTTTTTTGAAACCCTGTCTTAGTTCCTAGCCTCCTTAGTTCCTGGGTGCTACGCTCTACAGTTCTAAATTAAGGAGAAAGCCATGCCCAAAATCCTCGTCCTGCACGTCTCGGCGGGAACCGGTCATACCAGCGCAGCCAAAGCGCTCGGCGAAGCCTTTGCGCACAGGCCCAATGTCGAGGTCTTGGTACAAGATGTGTTCGACCACATCAACACTCCGGTAAAGAACACCATCCAAAAAGGCTATAACGAGATCTCGACACGCGCTCAACCGCTCTATTCCATGGTTCACTCGAGTATTAACCTGGGCAATGCCGAGGACGCCCTCAGCGCTAATCGCCTGATGACCACACTTGGGCGGCCCTTTCTTGTTCGTTTCGAGCGCTATGTCGCCGAGATGCGCCCCGATGCCATTATCTCCACGATGCAGATTCCTTTTCATGTGCTCAAAGCCTACGAAGCCTCTGCTGGCGTCCCCGGCTATGCGGTGATCACCGATTTCTCGGTGCAGAGCAGCTGGCTGCGCGAAGGCGTTGCCGGCTATTTTGTTGCCAGCGACCTCACGCGTGATATTCTTGTGCGTCAGAAGGTGCCAGCAGCGATCGTGCATGTCACTGGTATACCGGTTAAGCTCGAGATTGCCGAGCCTAAAGAACCCGCCGCGATCCGCACTGCTCACGATCTGCCACCCGATCTACCGCTGATCACGGTGTTTGGTGGTGGTGTAGCCGTAGACCGCATCCGTTCGCTCGTCGAGCAGCTGATCGCAAGCGACAGGCCCTCCGTTGTCGCTGTCGTCGCCGGGCGCAACGAGCAATTGATGAATGCGCTAAGCGATCTGCAAAATGGCCCTGCGTGCGACTAGTCAAGCTAGGCTTTATCTCCTACGTCGACGACTTGGTCGTGGCCAGCGATATTGTTATCACCAAGCCGGGCGGCTTGATTACCTCAGAGGTGCTAGCGCGCGGTACGCCGATCATCGCGATCGACCCGATTCCCGGCCAGGAAGAATGGAACTCCGATGTTATTTGTGGCACTGGCGCAGGTCTTCAAATTCGTATGCCAGAACTGGTGCCGCCAGCGGTACATATGTTGCTCGAAAATCCACAACGCCTCGCCGAGATGCGTAACTACGCCCAGCAAGTGGGCCATCCGCGTGCAGCATTCGCGATCGCAGACATCGTCCTCGCGGATCTCGCCAAACACCCAAAATCTGGTAGCGAAGCTTGAATTGAAGTGGTGCCAGGGCACATGGCGAAACCGTATACCCTATCACCATTTTCAACGAATAGTCATGCCAAGTAGCTTGTAGTAAATTGGTCGTATTTGTACACGGCACAGCCACATACAAATACGACCAACTTCCCCTTGAACTTATTATGGTTGCAATATAAAGAAAAAGTTAATTAAAACATTGATAAAAACATATAAATTCTGTACTGAACATCTCTATCGAAGTAATAAAAACTATATATCGGCACTAAATATAACAGTTAAGCTTTACTACAGTACTACGTACAGTACCCTAACTTTTCAGGACCATGGGCCTATTGAGGGGAATGATGCAATATTCTATACTCGCAATGTAGCAAACGCACACGCTATATATTCCAAATGAAAGGGGGTGACAAAGATATGCTGAAGAGCTTTTTCGCTAAGGAAGAGGGCCAGGGCCTCGTCGAGTACGCGCTCATTCTGGTGCTCATCGCTATTGTTGTTATCGGTATTCTGTCGGTACTCGGTGGCCAGGTCAGCAACGTGTTCAGCCAGATCAATAGCGGCCTCGGCGGCGCCTAATACATTTTTCGCCCAGGTCTCTGGCGGGTCTCGCATATGCGAGGCCCGCTTTTTGTTGTGTCGAAAAGGAGTACAATGGTCTAGACAGAGTTTTAGAAAGCAACTAGTTGAGCGGTTATTGCGAAAGGCTAGCAATGCCCGCTAGGCTAGAAGCTCTCGCTGAAGACGCAACTGGAGAGGGATCATTGTGAACGACGCGGCGCGGAAGTGGTGGGCCTTAGCGGCGATTGGCAGCGGTGTACTGCTCTCAACAATTGATGCATCGATTGTTAATATCGCGACAAATACCTTTGTCGAGGTATTCGACAGCAACTTGAATGTGGTCGAGTGGGTGCTATTGAGCTATTTACTCACACTCACATGTCTGTTGCTTATGATGGGTCGTCTCGGCGATATCATCGGTAAGCGACGCGTTTACGTCGCCGGGTTTGTTTTGTTCACGGCTGCGTCTGCGCTCTGTGGGTTGCACCGTCTATCGGTGCGTTGATCGGCTTTCGTGTGCTGCAGGCCGTAGGAGCAGCGATGATACAGTCGGTTGGGCCAGCGCTTTTGGTCATGGTCTTTCCACGCGAAGAACGTGGCACGGCGCTTGGCGCTGTTGGCTCTTTTGTTGCAGTGGGTATTCTGATCGGCCCAGCACTTGGCGGTATTCTGCTGCGCTATATTAGTTGGGAGTCGATATTTTATGTAAACATCCCGATCGGTATCCTCGGTGTTTGGCTTGCACTGCGTTCACTCCCTGCCGATCAGCCAGCGCGTGGCGAGCAGCGCTTCGATTACCTGGGCGCAGGATTGCTAGCTGTAAGTCTATTTGGGCTTTTGCTTGGCCTTACCGAGGGGCCACATTGGGGTTGGAACGATTCGCGAGTGCTTGGCCTATTCGCGCTCGCTGTAGCAACCGGCCTTGGGTTTGTCGCCTGGGAAGGGTATACTGCTCAACCCATGGTTCGGCTGAGCATCTTTCGACGACCGGCATTCTCTTTCAATCTACTTGCCGGCCTGATCTTGTTCTGTGGGCTTTCATTTAACCTGCTGCTGACGCCATTGTTTTTACAGCTGGTCTTTCGTTTCGATCTGCAAACAACAGGCCTGGTACTGATGAGCCTGCCGATTGCGCTTTCGGTGACATCGCCGCTCAGCGGTCGGCTTTCTGATCGCATCGGTTCGCAAGTGCTGACGATCGTAGGATTAGTTTGTACCAGCCTTGGCCTGTTTGGCCTGAGCACACTGCGCGTAGATTCGCCGTTGCCGTTAATGATCAGCCTGCTTGTGCTCGTCGGTATCGGCGTCGGCCTGTTTCAAAGCCCTAACAATAGCACTGTGCTGGGCAATGCGCCCGCTGAAGCACTAGGTGTATCAAGTAGTTTACTAGCCGTAGTGCGGACACTCGGTAATACGGCGGGTATTGCTTTTGCCGGTGCGGTGTGGTCATCGAGCGTATTCGCTATTCTGGGCGCGCCAATCGACCCAGTTACTGCTGCCGCGCCCGAAGTGCTCGCCGACGGTTTCGATATCGCGATGCGTGTGGCGGCTGGGTTTGCATTACTGGCGATTATCCCTTCGCTGCTCGGCGGGCGTGCCGCTCGTGAAGCGCTGCCAGCGGCGCAACGGGTATAGCCGGGCCTTAATAACGCCAAAGAGGCAAAGAGCGCAGAGCCTTTTTTACCTGTCAAGAGCTACCCAATCTAGTGCGGCGAGGAGGCGCGGGCGCAGCACTTCCTTAATAAGTGCGTTCAATGTCTCGGGGCTTGTTGGCGGGAAGGGCGGCGGTATGAGCGCTGTGCCACCACGAACCCGTAGCAGCGGTGCCTGCGCATCGATCGGCAGACCGGCAAGCTCTTGAGCTTTTGCTATTGCCTGCGGGAGGCCGCCGAGCAGATCGACAAGCCCAAGCTGCGCGGCCTCGACGCCTGTCCAGACGCGCCCTCCTGCGATCGGTTCTAACTGTTCCTCACTCAGCCCGCGTCCATCGCGCACGCGCTGCTTAAAAATGTCGTAGGTCTCGAAGACGCTACGCCGGATAATTGTACGCTCCTCGTCGTCGGGGCGCTCGTTCACCGCGAAAAGGCCGCTTTGCGCACCGCGGCTGAGGGTGACGGTATGCACCCCGAGCTGTTCAAAAAGCTTCTCCGCACTTGGGCGTAAAGAATAAACTCCGATGCTGCCGGTGAGCGTGGCCGGCTCGGCGACAATTGCGTGCGCACAGGCTGCAATGTAGTAACCACCGCTGGCGGCGACATTGCCCATACTCACCACCACCGGTTTCTTTGTGCGCAACCGCAGCACCTCACGCCAGATCAGGTCGGACGCAAACGAGTCGCCGCCGGGAGAGTCGATATGCAGCACCAGGGCTGCTACACGCGGGTTGCGCTCTACCTGACGAACTGCATAGCTGATGCTGTCGCTGCCAGCCTGCGCGCCGCCGATAATCGGCAACGGTAGGGGCGAACGTCGGCTTTGCCCTCCACTAATCGCGCCTTCCACGCTGACAACGGCGACATACCGCTTATGGCGTTTGCGGTATGGCTGCTGCAAAGCCCGCTGTGCGGAAGACCATTCGCTGATGTGGATCCGCTGAGCTTTTGTGGTCTCGCCGATTGCACCTTGCAAGAAGTGTTCGATCTCGTCTTCGTAGCATGTCGCATCGAGAAATCCCGCTCTTTCCGCCGCCTTTGCTGTGAGTAATGCCTGATCGATCGTTGTGCGCACAACCTCGCCAGATAGTTGGCGTGCCGTTGCGATGGTCTCAACAATGGTACTGTAGCGCTGTTCGAGAATGCGCTCGAGCTGGGTGCGGCTTTCCGCCGAGATCGTCGTGCGCGTGAAGGTGTCGCCACCGCTCTTATAGGGCGAGACGGCTGTCACCTCGGCCTCGATGCCGATTTTCGCCAGAGCTTCAGCGAGAAATTGCACGTCGACCCGCAGCCCCGACAGCAACAAATTTGCAGTCGGCGGAGCGAGCAGCGTATCAGCAACCACGACCGCGAAGTAGGCGCGGGTGTCGGCACC